>NZ_JBNKWF010000014.1:0-87875 GCF_050299635.1 Altererythrobacter sp. | reverse complement strand
GACGGTGCGCGGGTGACATTGATCGATACGCGACAGGCACGTCTGGACCACGCTCGAAACAATGTCGGTATCGACGATACGCTCTTGGTGTCAGACACGATTATCGATGATCTTGCGGCTGCAACGGACGGCGAGTTTTTCGACTGTGTGTTTGATGCGACTGGCAACATCAGAGCGATGTCAGCCGGGCTGGAATATGTGGCACACGGCGGCAGCTATGTATTGATCAGTGTAGTGAAGGATGATCTGACCTTTCCCGACCCGGAGTTTCACAAGCGCGAGACCACCTTACTCGGTAGCCGCAATGCAACCGCCGCGGATTTTGCAAGGGTCATTGCGGCAATTCGCGGAGGGGAATTGCCGATGGACCAACTTCATACCCACTCGATCGACATTGTTGAATTACCACTGGAAATGCCCCGTCTGATTGAACGGGCCGATTCCGTTCTCAAGGCGATCGTGGCTGTATGAATTTCCCCTTCGCAAACCGGGATGGGGATAGGGAGGTCTGACTCGTTCCGGGCCGCGATACGCCCATGCTAGGGCCGCAAGGCAATGTTCCAAGAATTGTATGATTAAATTTACTGATGGGGCTTGCGCCTAAGGCTGGAGCGGTATATCCAATCTATTACTCGGACAAAAAGACTTCGAGGATTCGCTGCATTGCGAAGGGTGGGGCCGACAGGACGGCCTAGTGGTAAAGTTTTGATGGGCAAAGGCTTTGGATTAAGCCGACCTAAAGGGAGTAGATGATGGGGAGGGTTTTCAATCACTCGAGCAAGTTGCTTTTTGCAGGCGCATCTCCGCTTGCATTGGCAATTTGCGTGACTAGCGCGCCAGCATTCGCACAGGATGCGGACAACGCGCCGTCCGAAGAGGCTGTCGATGAAGTAGACAGCAATGCGATCGTTGTGACCGGGGTCAGGTCTGCTCTGGAGACTGCTGCAGTCCGCAAGAGAAATGCCGACACCGTCATGGATTCGATCGATGCAACAGATATCGGTGCGTTTCCGGACAAATCAGTGGCTGAAGCGTTGCAGCGCGTTCCGGGTGTCACCGTCAACCGCTTCGCGATCAATACCGACACGGCGCACTTCACCGCTGAGCCTTCTGGCGTCATCATTCGCGGCCTTCCGCAGGTTCGCAATGAATTCAATGGTCGCGATACCTTCTCTGCCAACAGCAGTCGCGGACTGTCGTGGGGTGACGTGCCGGCCGAACTTCTGGGCGGTGTCGACGTCTACAAGAACCAGACCGCTGACCTGATTGAGGGCGGTATTGCCGGCTCAGTCAATCTGCGCACGCGCGTTCCATTCGACGCTAGGGGTGAGTTGATCCAGATCGGCGTCAAGGCCAACTACGGCGATGCGGCCAAGAAATGGTCGCCCGACATTAACGGCTACTACAGCAACCGCTGGAATACCGGCATCGGTGAAGTCGGTCTGATGGGGCATGTTGCCTATTCGCATGTCAATACCGCTTCTCTCGGCCTGCAGTCCTACCGCGGGGGTATCTTCACCGAAGGCATGATTTCCGGCAGTGCCGAAGTAGACGGGGTGTTCGGACCTGGGGCTGTTGTTATCCCGACGAGCCTCAACTTTCTTGATGCCAAGTATGACCGTAAGCGCACTGGGATTGCCTCCGCCGCGCAATGGAAAAGCAATGACATGAGGTGGGTGGGGACACTTCAGTACATCCGGTCGAATTACACCAACGAGATGCGCGAGCACGGTGTCGGTGTGAGTTTGTACGGCATTCCTGAATCTGACCCGCATTTCCGCTTTGCACCTGGTGCTGATGGCATTCCGATTCCTGCACCGGGCAGTGACCCCTTCACTTTCGGTAGCGATGGCTTCATTGACCATGGCACGTTCAACATGCTCGGCGGATGGTGGGGCTTCCCGACTGACGATGCCAACATGGCCCGGAATGACCAGGGCGAACCGATGGTCCAGAGCTGCTATGGCTGGGGTGCCGGTTGGGCCTATCCCGACAATTATTGCTCGGTCTACGATCAGCACGGCGCCAGCGCGGGCACTAGCAGCCGTTATTCCCAGAACAAGAACATGACCCAGGAATTGGGGTTCAACCTCAAGTATGAGGCAACTGACAATCTGCGTTTCAACTTCGATGCGCAATATGTCGATTCGAAGATCAAGCTTTACGACGCTTCGTTGACCTTCTCATCCTGGGCTGATGTCGAACTGGACGACCTCGGATCGAGGCCTCGTGTGGTAGCGTTCAACCCGCCGACGAACATCAATCAGTCGGAGGGCGGGCTCGCCAACCCGAACAATTACTATATCAACTCGCTGGCCGATAATGTTCAGGACAGCAAGGGTAAGGAGGTCGCCCTGAAATGGGACGGCGAATGGGACACCCCGTTCGACTGGGCCGATACTGTCAAGTTCGGCATGAGGTATGCGGACCGCGACCAGAAGGTGCAGAGCAGCAATTATAACTGGGCGAACATCGCAAATACCTGGACCCAGGGTTGCCAATATCTTTACTTCAACCTGGATTCGCAGCCGGGTACCTGTGATAGCAACGGTGTAACCACCACCTTCAACGGCTATCCTGCGGGCTTCTATGAGGTGGGCGAGTTCGGTAACCCGTTCTTTGGTGGGTCTCTCGGGACCTTCCCGCATGTTCCGTTCGAGTTCCTTTCAAGTCACCAGCTTGACCTGTTCAGCCGCGAATTGATTTCCAATCCGGACGAAGTCACGGGGGCTGGCGGTATCGGTACCTTCATTCCGGTTTGTGATCGTGCCGGTCAGCCTGGATATTTTGGTGGGGCCGAAATGCCTGACAGCTGTTTCAGGGAAGACGAAATCGCTGACGTTTCCGAAACCACCAAGGCAGCTTATGTGATGGTGAAGTTCGGGAATCAGGGTGATTTCCACATCGGCAGTGTGAAGATCAGTGGCAACGTTGGTCTGCGCTATGTCAACACCAAGGTCAAAGCTCTCGGGTTCGAGCAATATCCGCGGCTCTTGGCAGATCCGGCTACTGCCTGCCCGCCTAATCCGCTGGTGCCTGGTGGTCTCACCGGCAATGCTTCGCCACCGCCGCCGCCGATGCCGGGGCAGCCGGCTCAAGTTGCCTACAACGCGATTTGCTATTTGGCTCCTGATGACGTCGCGTTCGCCAACGGTGACGGTACGGGTAGACCCATCAGCTCCAAGACTTCGCAGAATCACTTCCTGCCGAGTTTCAACTTGCGCGCCGATTTTGCGGATGACTGGGTGCTTCGCTTTGCAGCATCGAGGGCCTTGTCGCGGCCCGATATGGGCTTGCTCAGAAGCTATTTGAACATTTCCCAGGGCCTGCCCGGCAGCACGCCAACCGATACCAAATGGATTACGGATGCTCAGGGCAACATCATTGGTGTGACGCCTGAGTATACGGCAAGCGCATTCAACCCGAAGCTGAAGCCGACGACGGCATGGCAGTTCGACTTGTCGCTGGAGCATTATGCGGGCAATGCCGGCACGTTCAGCTTTGCTCTGTTCCACAAGCAGTTCTATGATTACATCCAGTACGGTCGCTTCAACACCGAGGTGACCAACAATGGAGTGACCAGGACTGTTCAGGTCAGCGGGCCCGCGAACGGCAAGGGTGCGAAGATCCAGGGATTCGAAGTGGCCTACAGCCGTTTCTTCGACTTCCTGCCAGAGCCTCTGAACGGTCTTGGTGTGCAGGCGAACTACACCTACATCAAGAACAAGGGCGTTCCGAACTCGAATCTGTCGCCGATCTGGCCGGGGGTCAATCCGCCCCGCACGATCAACCCGGGTTCGCTTGAAGGACTGTCCAAACATTCGTTCAATGTCGTGGGGCTGTTCGAAAAGGGTCCGTTCTCGGCGAGACTCGCTTACAACTGGCGTGATCGTTATCTGGTAACGGCTTCCGATTGCTGCGTTGGCCTCCCGGTCTGGCAGGACGCGGCTGGCTGGCTCGATGGGTCAATCAGGTTCAAGGTGAGCGACAACTTCGAACTCAGTCTCGAAGGGAGCAACCTGCTCAACACGCAAACCGTAACCCTGCAACAGATGTCCGATGAAACCAGCCCCGAGGGCAGGCGCATCCTGTCGCATAACTCCTGGTTCAGGCAGGACCGGCGGTTCACCTTCGGCATTCGCTGGAAGATGGGCAACTAGACTTGAAGTCACGAAATTGGGAGGGCGTCGCTTTTACGTGTGACGCCCTTCCTGTTTTGAGTATGGTTCCTGGCAACGCTACCGGCCAAACCTCATACTGACGGAGCTCAAGGGATGAGCAAACCGCTTGATATCGTGATCCTGGGCGGAGGAACCGCCGGATGGATGGCGGCGATGGCGCTAGTCTCGTTCATACCTCGGGGCCGCTGCAGAGTGCGATTGGTTGAGTCGGAAGAAATCGGCATCGTCGGTGTCGGTGAAGCCACTCTTCCTCAGATCAAGAATTTCAATGATTCCATCGGCGTCAATGAAGCCGAAATGATGCGCGCGACCAAGGCGACCATCAAGCTTGGCATCGAGTTCGTCGACTGGGGCGCCAAGGGCTCCAAATATATTCATCCATTCGGTGTCCATGGTCCTGCGGACATGGCGCACATCTTCCACCATCGATGGCTGCGCTCCGTTCTCCAGGGAGGGAAGTCTGGCATCGAGGATTATTCCTTTGCCGTGCAAGCGGCGCGCCACGGCCGCTTCGATTTTCCCGAGGCAGATTCGTCGAAGATCGAATCAACCTATGCCTATGCCTATCATTTCGACGCCGGTCTCTATTCGCTCTTTCTTCGCCGCTTGGCCGAGCAGCGCGGGGCAACTCGCACTGAAGGCAAGGTGCGTGAGGTCGTCCAGGATCCGGAAAGCGGCGACATCCGGTCGCTGGTGCTCGAATCCGGCGAGACAATTTTTGGCGATTTCTTCGTTGATTGTTCCGGATTCCGCTCGCTGTTGCTCGACAAGACGCTTGGCGTCGGGTGGGAGGATTGGTCGAAATGGCTGGTGTGCGATCGAGCCCTGGCAGTCCCGAGCGAGAATGACGAGCTAACACCCTTTACGCGCTCTACCGCAATGGAAGCGGGCTGGCGCTGGCGTATCCCGCTGCAGCATCGCACCGGCAATGGCTACGTCTTCTCCAGCAACTTCATTGACGAAGACGCAGCCACCGATGAGCTATTGCGCAGCCTCGAAACGAAGACGCTCGCAGAACCGCGGTTGCTCAAGTTCCAGGCCGGTCGCCGGGTCGTGAGCTGGGAAAAGAACTGCGTCGCGATCGGGCTCTCAAGCGGATTTCTCGAGCCGCTGGAATCCACCAGCATCTATCTGATTCAAGTGGCGGCCTTGCAACTGCTGCCCCTGCTGCCCGGCAATCACCTCGATCATCGGCTGCGCGACGAATACAACCGGTTGATAGACAAGGAATATGAGCGGATCCGAGACTTTCTGATCCTCCACTACAAACTCAATCAACGCGACGATGCCGAAATCTGGCGTTACTGCGCTGAGATGGAGGTGCCTGATAGCCTGTCCCGAAAGATCGAGCTGTTTCGCCACAGCGCATTTATCGAGCGGTATCACGGGCTCTTCTCTCCGCCGAGTTGGTTGAGCGTATTTATCGGTCAGGGGCTGATGCCAGAGGGTTACAGCCCGTTCGCTGAAACAATGCCGCAAGACAAGCTGGATGCCTTTCTGGATGGGCTTCGTTCGGAAATCGACGACAAGGTTCAGAAGTTGCCTCGGCATGACCAGTTTATCGCGCGCTACTGCGCGGAAGCGCCGGCTGAGTCCATTTCCGAGGAGGTGCAGCTGTGAAGCGCGTCGAGCAGGTGGTAATCGTCGGCTCTGACGCGCCGGCCTGGATGGCCGCTGCCGCGATCGAACGTTCACTTGGCGGTGCCGGCGTTCGTGTGCGCGTGATCGAGCTGCCGAGCCTATTGCAGCCGATTGATACCTATTCAGCGCTCCCAGCGCTCGACGGATTTCATCACCGCGTGGGCCTTGAGGATCGCAAGCTCCTCGGTTCGTGCAAGGCTATTCCGGTCGCAGGGCAGCGTTTTTCAGGTTGGGCTGGTTCCGCACCACCGTTCCTGCACGGATATGACCGGCCACCTTCCGAAGCAAAGCTGGATTTTACCCATTTCTGGACTAAGGGACGCCAGGAAGGTCTGCGGTCCGATTTCGAGAGCTTTTCACTCGGCGCAATGGCGGCCAGGGCTGGCCGGGTTCCGGTGCCTGCGAAAGGCGCCGCGATAAGTGCCACATATGGCTACAATATCGACGCAAGAACTTATTCGGCGCTGCTTCGACACTATACGATGCAGCGCGGCGTCGAAGCCAAATCGGCTACGGTGGCCGAGGTCGAAATTGTTGGCGAACGGATCGCTGCGGTCGTCCTAACCGACGGCGAGCGGGTCGAGGCGGACTTGTTTATTGACGCTTCCGGTCCGCAAGCCATTCTGATTGGCCGGATGCCGGGCGCGGAGTTTGAATCCTGGCGCGAGTGGTTGCCATGCGATCGTATGCTGGTGGCGTCCGGCAACGCGCTCAGGCCATATCCCTCGTTCAGCCAGATATCGGCATTCCAGCAAGGCTGGCTCGGTCATTTCCCGCTTCAGGATCGGACGACGATCGTCGCCGTTTACGACAGTCACGAGATTTCGGATCAGGAGATGGCTTCCAGCCTGCCTGGACTTGCAGGAATTCCCATCTCCGGTGATGCCGTTGTGTCGGAACTCAACCAGGGCGCACGCAAGCGTGGCTGGGTCGGCAATTGCGTTGCCATTGGCGAATCGCTGTTTTCACTGGAGCCGCTGGACGGCGTACAGTTACACATAACGCATAACTGCATTTCACAGCTTATGTCGCTGTTTCCGGTCGAAACTGAGGCATTCCCGGAAGCGGAAGCCTACGATCACATTCTCCGCGTTGTCGCAACCAATCTGCGAGATTTCCAACTCGCGCATTACAAGCTCAATCACCGTTTTGGGGAACCTCTGTGGGACCGCTGCCGCGATGTAACGGTGCCTGAAACGTTGCAACGCAAGCTCGACATTTTCGCAGCACGTGGCCACGTCCCGCTTTATGATTTCGAGACGTTCCAAGAGCACGGCTGGGCCAGCCTGTTCATCGGGCATGGCGTGCTGCCGGAGAGCTATGATCCGCGCGTCGATATTCTGCCTGAGCAGGAGCAGATCGCTCAGGTGCATCGCCGCCTTCAGGAAATTGTCGGTCTGGTTGACGCCATGCCTCAGGTTGAGGAATTCATCACCAACCCGAGCGTGCAAACAGCATGACAACCCCATCCGTCGGCTGATCAGTCGCTACAGACCGTGTTTCGGCGACCCGTGGGTTATGGCTCTTACAGCCCTATGCCACGCGGTCTGGGTTGGTGATGCGAGGCGGAACGCACGATGACCGAAGCAGCCGCGAACGATCCTTGATCGTCCGCGACTTCTTTCGCGCTGGCAGACGCGACTATCGATGCTCGAGAACAGCCTTGAACTGATTGACTTTGCTTCCCGTGCGAACCGTGATCGTTACGGGAAGGTCGCTCTTGCCTGACTGCAGTTCCTTGGGAATATCAAAGACGAGATATCCACCAGATGCCGCCATGGGTGCGACCACCTCCGGTATAAGTACCTGATAGAGGGCATCCAGTGTCTTGCCGCCCGGCATGGCATACTCATCTTCCGAGCTTTGCCTCAAGTCGTCGGCGTTTACTGGCGCTCCTGCAAGCGTACCGCTGGGGGTTGATGCGCTATTGATCGATCCTGCCGTCACACCGGTCTGCGTTTGCCCGATAAGCGTGCCAAGGGTGCTGTAGTTTTGCGCCTGTACCGCCGCTGCCCGGTTTTGTTCGCGCTTGATCAGCGTGTAGCCTTTGTCGAACTCGCTGAAGGGAACCTTTGGCAGCTCTGTTCCGTCGGCAAGTGTCAACTTCACATCGTCGGGCCCAAACTCGAATTCAGTCTTGCCGAGATTCTTCACCAGCACCCGGATCGTTCCACGTTTGCCGACCCTGAGACCGGGAGAGACGATCCGGATATGCGCAACCTCGGTCTTTTCGTCCACGGCATGCAGTCCACCGTGACCATATACGATCCCGGCGTTGGCAGGTTCCAGGTTCACAATATAGCCCTTGGCAAGAGCTGTACCGGAGAGGGAGAGAGCGGCCAGCGCAGTCAGTCCAAGTGCCAAGCGCATAATTCTACTTCCTTGCTGCAATATGTCTGATTATATACTGAAGACGTATAACATGCGGATCGAGTCGGTCAATCGTCGGGTTCGGCGGTGAATAGCAGCAGTTCCAGCTGCAAGGCCGACATAGGACCAGTGGTAGTGGAGAAATACGGATGCAATGGAAGCCCCTAATCACGATCGCCATTCTCGCGGCAGCAAGCAGCCCAGCTGTTGCTCAGCTTGCGCCGCCTGAAGCGCCAGCGCCAGGGACCGTGGATGGCGCGGCAGCCGCGCGAGGCAACCGTGAGCAGCTCGAGGGCTACAATCGGGTCGTCAACCAGGGGGTCAAGGTTTCCAATGCCGACGATGAGCGCCGCGACAAGCGCAACAAGAAAGGCCCGCAATTGGCGGGAGCTGCCGACTTTACAGCCGGTGCCACGGTGCGTGACAAATATGGCGTTCATATTGCCACGATTGAGGCGATCGATGAAACGGGAGTCATCGTTAAGTCCGATATGAGGCTGGCAAAACTTCCGCAGGAGGCATTTGGCAAGGATGATGCCGGCCTGATGCTGGGGATCTCCGCTCATGAATTCCGGGCCGCTATCGCCGAAACTTCGGTCCCGGTAGCGGAGGAACCGAAGATCGTGGAAGCGACGGTCGCGGATATGGTCAACGGCGCACCTGTTCGCGATAGCGAAGGGGTTGAATTCGGCAAGATCGACAGACTGGTCGAGAACGGCGTCGTCATGGATATGGATGGCAGAAAGGTGCGCCTCAAACTCAAGTCCTTTGCCAAGGACGAGGAGGGTTTGATGATTGGGATCACAGCAAGCGAACTTAAAGCGTTGCTGCCCGAGTAGGTCGGCGATGCTGTTGCGGGATAGGGCAGATTAGTGCCCTGATTGAGTTGGTCAGCGTTCGGGGACCGTCGATTTGCTTTCGCGGACCTGACCTCAAATTGTGACCGGCTCTTTGGGTCGTTGGGCCGGTGCTGACCACCTCAATTGACACGTTCTATTTATAACTCGTACAAAATTGGCTGAACAAGCTCGCTGGCGGGATATTCCGGCAGTGAACACCTTTGGTGGTTCGCTGCCGATCACAAACAGAAAGGCGGAATGGGTTGGGAATGGGTCGCTCTTTCAAATCGCTTTTGATCGCACTTCTGGTTGCGATTGGATCGATCATTCCACCCTCGCTTGCCGCCGCGCGTGAAGTTGCTGCTGAAATCAGTGTTCCGGCGGGTCGCGCGCGCATCAATTTCAACGCCAACTGGCGCTTCGCTTTGGGAAGCCATGCCGGTGCCGAAGATGTCGAGTTTGATGACAGCGCGTGGGAGCGGGTCGGCTTGCCGCACAGCTTCAGCATGCCGTATTTTCGTTCGCCCGATTTCTACACGGGCGATGGGTGGTACCGCAAGGAGTTCACACTTCGCGCCCTGCCAAAGGGACGACGCATCGCGCTTGAGTTTGAAGGCGCCTTCCAGGATGCCCGTGTCTATGTGAACGGTGTGGAACTGGCCCGGCACAGAGGCGGCTACACCGGCTTCCCGGTCGATATTACCGCCGCATTGCGACGCGGACGCAATGTAGTCGCGGTGCTGGTCAACAATGAATGGCAGCCCACTCTGTTGCCGCGTGCTGGCGAACACGTATTCAGCGGCGGGCTGTACCGCGATGTCTGGCTGGTCACCACCGACGAAATCCACGTGCCATGGACCGGAACGCGCATTACCACTCCAGAATTGTCAGCGGAGTCGGGCCGTGTGGCCGCCGAAACTGAGGTGCACAATGCAGGCACAGACCGGGCAAATGTCACGCTCAGGACCAAGATAGTGGACGAACTGGGCAGGCACGTGGCTAGCCTGCCCGATCAGAATGTGACGATCGCACCTGGCACCACCGCGCTGGCCAGCCAACTATCCGCGCCGATTGCAAGTCCCCGCCTGTGGAGTCCGGAAAGTCCGACCCTGTACCGGGCTATCACCAGTCTGGTCGTGAACGGGCGCGAGCGTGACCGCTACGAAACCGAATTCGGTTTTCGCTGGTTTGAATGGACCGCAGATCGCGGGTTCTTCCTGAACGGCAAGCACCGCTATTTTCGTGGTGCCAACGTCCATCAGGATCAGGCCGGTTGGGGCGATGCGGTGACAAATGGCGCAATCGAACGCGACGTCAGGATGATCAAGGATGCCGGTTTCGATTTCGTCCGCGGCTCGCATTATCCGCACGATCCGCATTTTGCCGTTGCGACCGATCGGTTGGGAATGTTGTTCCTGTCCGAAATGAGTTTCTGGGGAACCGCGGGATTTCGCAACCCGTGGGGTGCCTCGGCCTATCCAACTGATCCTGCCCATCGCGCCGAGTTCGACGCGAATGCCAAGCAGCAGTTGAGCGAGATGATACGCATCAACCGTAATCACCCGTCAATCGTGGCATGGGGCATGGACAATGAGGTGTTCTTCACCGCAGCGGAAACCATGCCGGATGTGCGCCGCTTGCTATCGGAAATGGTCGCGCTGTCGCACCGGCTCGATCCGAGTCGGCCAGCGGCGATCAACGGTGCGCAGCGCGGTGAGATCGACAAGCTTGGCGATATCGCCGGATACAACGGGGACGGGGCCAGCCTGTTCACTGATCCGGGCATTCCCAATTTCGTCGCAGAGTATGGATCTACGATGACCGACCGCCCCGGCACGTTCGAGCCGGGTTGGGGGGATCTGGTACGGACCCAGGGTGCCGATCCGGCCGAGGAAGGTTCGTGGCGGCTGCCCTGGCGTTCGGGTGAGGTAATATGGGCTGGATTCGATCATGGCTCGATCGCGGGCAAGCGGTTTGGCGGCATGGGCATGATTGACTACGCCCGCCTGCCCAAACGCCAGTACCATTGGTACCGCAATGCCTACGCCAATATCCCTCCACCGCACTGGCCAGTAGAAGGCAAGCCGGCCGCACTGCGGATCACGACCAGCGCCCCGACCATTGCCCGCGGCGACGGCACCGATGATGTGCAGGTGATCGTCAGCGTCGTCGATGCACAGGGACGAAGGCTCAGCAACAGTCCGCCAGTCCGGCTGAGTATCGAGGCTGGGCCGGGCGAGTTGCCGACCGGGCGCACTATCGACTTCGCGCCCGATAGCGACATCGAGATTCGGGAAGGCGAGGCCGCGATCGCAATGCGTAGTTGGCACTCGGGGGTAACGCAGCTGCGGGCTACTTCGCCTGGCCTGGAGGATGGGGTGGCGACGGTACGGACGCTGGAAGGCCCACAGTTTGTCCCGGGAAAGTCTGCGCTTGCCGGACCACGCCCCTATAAGGCCTTCGTCAGGCCGCAGCGCGAATGGCCCGGCGATGAAGAGTTCGGGCTGAACAATCCGACCTTCGCCAGCAGCAGCGCCCCCGGGCACAGTTCGCGCTTAGTGAACGATGGCGATCCGTCGACCTATTGGAGCCCGGCAACGGGCGACAGTGAACTGACCGTCGCAATCGACCTTGAACGCGTGATCGAAGTCCATTCGCTGACGATTACTTTCCCGCAATCGGCACCATACGGCTTCATGGCAGAGATTCTCGATGAGCAGGGACAGTGGCGCAAGCTTGTCGACGAGTTTCCGGGAATGCGGGACGCAATCAAGCGCAAGCTCGAAACCGAGCCCGTAGTCGGGCGGCGCGTACGGATCCGTTTCTGGCCGCCAAAGGATGCAACGATCGGGATTTCCGAGCTGCGCGTTACCGGCGGCTTGCAGAATTGACACGAACAACGAGGTGAAATTGGTATGACGAGAACGACCAACAGGCGCTTGCTGCGCCCGTCGCTGGCCCTGGCCATGGCATCGGCGCTATTCGTAAGCGCGCCGGCACATGCCGACCGGCACGTGGCTGCGGATATGGATGCCATTTCGGGAGATATGAGTGAGGCGTGGCGTGACAGCGTTGGCGCCGGTCACGGCGGAATGTTCCTGCGGCCGGAGAATGTCGAGCATCTGGAATTGGTCCAGCGCGAAATCGGGTTTCGCAATATCCGATTCCACGCGATCTTCCTGCACGACACCGCGCCCTATCGTGAGGTCGACGGGCGGCCATATTACAATTTTGACCGGGTTTCGCAGGTCTATGCCAATTTGCTACAGGCCGGGATTAAGCCATTCGTCGAAATCGGCTTCATGCCGGCGGACCTCGCCAGCGAAAGCCAGACGATCTTTCACTGGAAAGGCAATGGCTCGCCTCCGAAGGATTGGCAGAAATGGTCGGATTTCATCACGGCATTCATCCGGCACCTTGAGGCCGAGTTTGGCCAGGAGGAAGTACGCAGCTGGCGCTTCGAGGTCTGGAACGAGCCCAACCTCGACGGTTTCTGGACCGACGCGGACCAGGCCAGCTATTTCAAGCTCTATGATACGACCGTTCAGGCCATCAAGAATGTCGATCCCGAACTGAAGGTGGGCGGGCCTGCTACTGCAGGCGCGGCCTGGGTGCCTGAGTTTCTGGCTCACGCAAAACAGGTGGGCTCACCGGTGGATTTCGTCACCACCCATTCCTACGGGGTTGCAGGTGGCTTCCTTGACGAGCAAGGGAAGGGCGACAACCGGCTCGTGCTCGATCGCCGCGCGGTAATCGAAGACATCGAGAAAGTGCGCGGGGAGATCGATGCTTCGGAATTTCCCGGGTTGCCGCTCTACATCACGGAGTGGAACTCAAGCTACAATCCGCGCGACCCGATCCACGATACCTATCTCAATGCGGCGTTCATTCTCAACAAGCTCAAGGGAACTGAGCGCTCGGCCCAGGCGATGAGCTATTGGGTCTATAGCGACCTGTTCGAGGAAGCGGGGCCGCCGCCCACGCCGTTCCATGGCGGTTTCGGGCTCTTGACCCGCGAGGGCATCCGCAAACCCTCCTACTTTGCCTACCGCTATCTGGCGCAGCTTGGGAAAAGCGAACTGCGAAATGCCGATGAGGAAAGCTGGCTGACCCGCGATGGCGACAATTTCGTCGGGTTAATCTGGAACTTCACCATTCCCGACCAGAAGCTGTCCAACCGTCCCTTCTACACCCGGATACATTCGGCCAGGAAGCTGGAGCCGGTGCGACTGGCTGTGAATGCGGCGAAACCGGGAACCTACCGGCTGCGCGTGTTTCGCACCGGATACAAGGCCAACGATGCCTACACGACCTACATGGAGTGGGGCCGGCCCGATCAGCTGACGGATCAGCAGTTGGCCCAACTGCAAGCGCAAACGCGCGACACGCCTGAAATTGACCGGAAGGTCAAGGTCGGTGCCGACGGCAAGTTCGACATGAAGATCAAGATCCGCGCCAACGACCTGTTGCTGGTGAAACTCGACCGGATGTGAACTGACAAGACGGTTCCACCGGTCGGTTGCGGCTCGCCCCGATGTCTGCTTGCGGAGGACATCGGGGCGAGCGTCGCAAGGACCTATTTTATCTTCATCGAAAAGCCCGATGCCGGAAGGCCCGCCGGATTGTAGAGATTCACGATCGGGCTGGCCTGCCAGAGATAGCGCACCTCGACGGCAGCCGGATCGGCGGGAAGGGTCACGGTATCGCCCGAAGCCTCGCCGGGAACGAAGCGACACTGCGCGCTGGCATTGCACAGTTCGAAACCGATTGCATGCGATCCACCCATGACCAGCAACGGGCCATGTGCGAAACGGACCTCAATGCCCTTGGTGGTTCGCGAGGCGGCAACTGGCGAAGGTCCGCGATCCTCGACATCTTCGCCCAGCGCAAGGTGACGGGCTGCCAGGGCAAGACGATGCCCGACATCCTGCTTGTTGGTCGGATGAATGTCTGAGACCTGGCCGATATCGACCGCGCTGGCCATGCCGACCAGCGGATCCGCATCGGCAACCTGGCGCTGGACATCGCGCAACTGAGCCCAACCATGGTCTGAGGGGGTCGAAACAAGCGGGCCCCAATTGGCCAGCTGGACCATGACGAAGGGATCGGCGCCAAAGCGCTTGCGCCAATCGGCAATCATCAGCGGCATGAGTGTGGCGTAGCCCTTGGCGTCGCCTGCATTGGCTTCACCCTGGTACCAGGCGAAGCCCTTAACCGGGTAGTCATGGAGCGGGGCGATCATGCCGTTGTAAAGTGTCGTCCGCCCGCTTCCGCCAATCCATGGAGCAGAGGGCAGGGCGCCGACCTGGTTGATCGGCTTGCCCTTGGCAAAGGACCAATTCTCGAGCGGGATGGTGGTGCCGTCGGCCAGCGTGATCTTGCGCTGCCCATCGCCCCACATGCCGCCGCCGCCGCCAGTGTCTACCACCGTCACGTCGATAATGTTCTTGCCAGCCTTGAGCGTGCCGGCCGGAACCGGATAGGTTCGCTCCGTATTCCAGCCCTGCACAATGCCAATGTCCTTGCCATTGATCCGGGTAAAATCGGCATCGTCGATCGCACCGAGTGACACATTGGCGGTCTGTTTCGCTTGCGCTGCACTGAGCGTGACGCTGGCGCGGTAATAGCCAATACCGTCAAAGGCGGCGAGCTCGGAAACTCCCCAGCTTTCCCAGACCTCATGGCTTGGAACGGTTTGCCAGGATGCATCGGCAGGAGCGGTCGCCTTGGCGCCCAGGCCATTGCGGAACACGCTCGTCCATTGAAGCGCAGCAGCCTGCGGATCGCGCGCATATTCGTCGAGCAGGGCGAGCTCGGTCGTGTAGCGCGGCAGTGTCTGCAAGGCCTCGCGGCTGATCCAGTCCTCGATCATCGAACCGCCCCAGCTTGAGGCGATCAGGCCGATGGGAATCTTCTGATGGGTCTGCAATTCGCGGCCCATGATGAAACATGCGGCAGAGAAGTCTGCGGCCGAATCCGGTCCCGAGATTTGCCACTGTGTCGGGCTGGCGAACCTGTCTTGCGGGGTCGGGCTGGATTGACGCGGAACATTCAGCAGCCGCAAGTTCGGATTGCCTGAGCTCGCGACCTCAAAATCCGAATTTGTCGCATGGCGGAGCGTGAACTCCATGTTCGACTGGCCCGAGCAAAGCCAGACATCGCCGATAAGTATGTCGCTGAGTTCGAGGGTTTCGTCTCCACTGGTAACATCGATGACAAAGGGGCCGCCGGCCCCGCGGGCTGGAAGATCGATTTGCCAGCGGCCATCCTGATCGGCTTTGGACGTGTGGCTTTCCGAGCCGATGGAAACCGTCACCGCGCTTCCTGGTGCTGCCTGTCCGCTGATCGGGATGGCGCGATCGCGTTGCAAGACCGCGTGCGAGGAGAAAGGGGCGTCGAGCTCCAGTGTCTGGGCCGAGGCGATTGCCGGGGCAGACAGCAGAATCATGGCGGATATCAGTTTCATGTCAGACCTTTCACTCAGTGGCGGGAAGGTTGAAAAAGCTTGATCGGCATCGTTACTGGTAAGATCAATCTACGGCCGGGCCTTGTTCAGAAACCTCCGCCTACGACGCTGTAATCAAGTTTTTGTCGATCTTCCTTCCTCTCCATTGCAACCACTGCTAACGACGGATAATAAATCAGACAAGTGAAGATTCATGGGAGAAAAAGTTATGTTTGGTTTTAGTCGACGCGCGGTGCTTGCCGGGGGGATCGGTATGGGCGGTGCGATCGCGGCATCTGCCTCTGCAGCGCCGGTCGAACCGAACTGGACCTCTCTCTCCCAGACCTGGGAAACCCCGAAATGGTTCCGCGATGCCAAGTTTGGCATTTGGGCCCATTGGGGACCGCAGTGTCAGCCTGAAGCCGGCGACTGGTACGGTCGCCTGATGTATCTGCCGGGGACCGGCGCCTACAAGCACCATCTCGCCAATTACGGCCATCCGGCCGACACCGGGTTCATGGAAATCATCAATCAGTGGAAGGCCGAGGCTTGGGATCCGGCGGCCCTGTTGCGTCGCTACAAGCAGGTCGGTGCCAAGTACTTCATGGCCATGGCCGGGCATCACGACAATTTCGACTTGTTCGACAGCAGTCATCACGCCTGGAACTCGACCCGGATAGGGCCCAAACGCGACATTGTCGGCGGATGGGAAAAGGCGACCCGCGCCGAAGGGCTACCTTTCGGTGTAAGCAACCATATCAGCCACTCCTGGCACTGGTACCAGACAGCATATGGCTATGATCCCGAAGGCCCCAGAGCGGGCGAGCGCTATGATGCGTTCAAGCTGCGCAAGGAAGACGGCAAGGGGAAGTGGTGGGAAGGACTTGATCCGCAGGAACTCTACACCGGCCCCAGCTACGTTGCACCGGACGGGATTACCAGCAACGAATCGATGGATGCTTGGCATCAGGTGCATGACGGTCGATGGCTGGAACATGCTGCAGCCAAGAACCCGGCATTCATCCGCAGCTGGTTGCTGCGCCAGAACGAGCTGGTCGATAAGTACAAGCCCGACATGGTCTATCTCGACGATACCCGCATCCCTTTCGGGACCGTGGGCCTCGAAGCGATCGCACATTACTACAATCGGGCGATAGAATGGCACGGCAGCCCGAATGTGGTGCTGACATCGAAGCTGCTGACCGATTATATGCAGGGCGGCTTGATGAACGACGTCGAGCGCGGCTTCTCGCCCGTGATGCGCGAGCAGCCATGGCAGACCTGCACCTGCATCGGCGACTGGCATTACAATCGCGGGAGGTACGATCACAAATATTATGTGCCGGCGCAGAAAGTGGTCCAGCGCCTCTGCGATATCGTTTCGAAGAACGGCAATTTGCTGCTTTCGGTGCCGGTGCGCGGCAATGGGACAATCGACAGCGAAGAGGAAAAGATCCTCGACGGAATTGCGGCCTGGTTGCGCGTCAATGGCGACGCCGCGATCTTTGGTAGCCGCCCTTGGCGCACATTTGGCGAAGGACCGACCGATCTGCCGGGCGGCAAGATGGAAGAAGACAAGGCGAGCGATTTTACAGAGCAGGACGTTCGCTTCACCACCAATGACGGCTCGCTTTACGCGATCATGCTGCTCTGGCCCGAGAGCACGGCACGGATCGCTTCGCTGGGCCTGCGCGCGCTAGGCGGCGCAAGGATTGCCAAGGCAGAGCTGGTTGGCGGCGGTAAACTCAGCTGGAAGCAGGAAGACGATGCGCTGGTGATTTCATTCCCGAAGCCCAAGGCAGGCCAGATGGTTCCGGTGGTGAAATTGCAGGGGCAGGGGCTGGTGTCCGCGGCCTGATCCTGCCGGGCCGGGCTAGCGTTACTGCGACTGACCCACGCCGCAAAAAGAATGAGCCGGCCTTGATCATCTCAAGGCCGGCTCTTCTTTTGCGCCGTTCCGGGCTAGCCCCATTCCTTACGGCATGGTGAGCGTCACCGGATTGCCGTCATAAACGACCGTGCTTTCTCCGTTCTCTTCAAAGTCCATCGGTTGGCGCGTGGTCTTGTCATAGAACCTGACCGAAATGGCTCGCTTGCCTGGCATCCCGCCATAGCCGCCTTCGCGCTTGCCGATGGTAAGCGTGCGTTCTGCTTCGTTCCACTCGATCGGAATGCGCACGAACTCATTGCGCTTGTACCCTTCACTGGTGCCATCGTCCTCATAGAGGGAGAAGCTCCCGTCGGCGCCGGTAAACACCTGCAGCACGATGGGACCATCCGGCTCTTGCCGGGTATGCTCGATCTCTGGCCCTGTGGGCACGATCGAACCGGCGCGGACAAACAGCGGCATCCGTTCATATGGTGCGTCCGCTACAATGGTCTGCCCGCCTTGCAGGTAGGCGCCGGTGTTGAAATCGTACCAGTCGGAACCAGCCGGAAGGTAGACCGAGCGATTACGCGCCTTGAACTCGGCGACCGGCGCAACAAGGAAGGCCGGGCCGAACAGATACTGGTCGTTGATATTGCGAACCTTGGGATCGGCAGGGAAGTCCATAACCAGCCCGCGCATGATCGTGCCGTCCTTGCTCCAGGTATCGCCAGCCAGCGTGTAGATATAGGGCATCAGGCGGTACCGCAGCTTGAGGTACCATTCCATCGAGGCATACATTGGCGAACCTTCGGGTGCGATCTCGTATATCTCGCGCTTCGGTGCCTCGCCATGACTGCGGAAAAGTGGGGTGAACGCGCCGAACTGGAACCAGCGAAGGTTCAATTCGCGCCATTCTTCCAGGTGGGCGGGATCCTGTCTGGTATAGCGATCTTCGAGTGCGAAACCGCCAATGTCGTGGGTCCAGTTTGGAATACCCGACATGGACAGGTTTACGCCTGCCGAAACCTGTTCCTTGAGATCATCCCAGCGCGAGGCAACGTCGCCTGACCAGAGCGCGGTGCCGGCGCGCTGGATGCCGGCAAAGCCGGAACGTGAGAGGATGAACGGGCGAACGCCGGGCTTCGATTCCAGCGTGCGCTTGTAGACCCCGTCGGTATGTACCAGCGCATAGCTATTGAAGTAGGCTGCGCCCGGACCACGTGCGGTCGGCCCCATGCGATAGGCGCGTTCCTCGATCGAGAGGTTCGAGTGGAAATCGGGTTCGTCCGAATCGAGCCACCAGGCATCAAAGCCCTTGGTCAGCAGATTGTCGCGGATCTGGCGCCAGTAGATATCCTGCGCCTTGGGGTTGTAGGGATCGTAGAACGCATTGGCATAGCCGGGGCCGACCCAGTCACGATACATTTTGCGAATGTACTCGGGGTCGGTTGGTTCGCCGGGCTTCGGTTCGACCATGCGGCGATAGATCCCGCCGACCTTATCGAGTTCCTTGTAGTTGTCTGTTGTCGGGTAGAACTTCGGCCAGACCGAAACCATGATGCGCGCATCCAGTGCATGGACCTCATCAATCATCTTCTTGGGTTCGGGGAAGCGTGTGGAATCGAAGCAATGGCAACCCCAGCTGTCATCCTCCCAATAACGCCAGTCCAGCACGATGTTGTCGAGCGGCAGATTGCGTTTGCGGAACTCGCGGACAACGCCAAGCAACTGATCCTGCGTTTCGTAACGCTGGCGGCTCTGCCAGAAGCCGTAGGCCCACTGCGGCAGCATCGCCGATTTTCCGGTCAGCTGTCGATAGCCGGAAATGGCCGAATCCATGTCCTTGCCGGTGGTCACATAGTAATCGACCGACTTGGCTAACTCGGATGTGAATGTGAGCGAATGCCGGTCGGCATCCGGGATCGGGTCATTGTGAACGAGCGCGATGTAACCCGCATTCGGTTCCCATTCGACGCGGACTTCGGCGGGTTTGCCGGCTTTCATTGGCACGTCGAAATTGTGGTACCAGGGGTTCCAGTTCTGGCGCCAGCGGTCGAGCACCAGCTCGCCATCGACGAACACCTTGAAATAGCTCGATCCATAGAGCCGGAAGCGGTGCAGGCCGCTCTTGTCGGCAGTGACCTTTCCGGTCCAGACGACGTGCTGTTTCTCAACCGCATTGCCCGCAGTATTCTGCCCGGCAGTTGAGGCAACCGTATTCGCCTTGGCCGCTTCGGGCCAGTTCATGTTGTCGCGGATATACTGGTAATTGATCACCGATTCTGACTGGGTGACGGCAAG
Organism: Altererythrobacter sp.; assembly: GCF_050299635.1. Taxonomy (NCBI): domain Bacteria; kingdom Pseudomonadati; phylum Pseudomonadota; class Alphaproteobacteria; order Sphingomonadales; family Erythrobacteraceae; genus Altererythrobacter; species Altererythrobacter sp. The sequence continues at coordinate 68,228 of NZ_JBNKWF010000014.1, read as the reverse complement.
GCGGTCTCCCAGATAGTATTGGGCGGTCCAGCCGGGTTTTCCGTCAAGGCCGGTGATTTTCAGCCCGTCCTTGCCACTACCGGCCAGGCTGTAGGCCTTGGGATTGCCAAAGCGGGTGATCGAATAATTGTCCCACAACATTCCGTAGTTCCGCGTCGAAACGACGAAGGGGACGGCAATGTCCATGTTGTGCTGGGCGAGTTCCACATCCTCGCCATTATAGTTCATCTGGCCATTCTGGTGCTGGCCCAGGCCGTAGAAACCTTCGTCTGTGCCGCGGTTGAACTGTTGTGTCACAGTGAACCAGGTTTGCCCTTCCTCCACCTTCGGAACAAAGGCCGAGCGCCTGGCTTCGCTCAAGAAGGGCTTTCCGGTGGCGTCGAAGAACGACACCTGGCCACTGGCCAGATTGACCTTGGCGCTTCCGCCAGCCAGCTTGAGCGTGACAGTGCTCTTGGTATCGGAAACGACCGGGGCGCCCGCCGGCTTCGCGGTTATCAAGAGGCTTTCGGGAACCTCGTTGAAATCCTCTGCTGGAACGGCGGTGACGCGGAAGGTGTCGTCGCCATAGGCCATGACTCGAACCCGTTTGGCGGGACCGGCATCGGGAGTGACTATAACGCCGTTGTCGATCTCTTCGAAAGTGCCGGCAAGCGCGGCAGTCGCGCTGCTCGCGAGTAGACCTACAAGGACGAGGCGGAATGAAGATTTGCGGATGGACACGTGGGGTGCTCCTTTAATCAGCGGTAAGTTCCGAGCCGTACGCGCAGCAGCGTCGGCTCGGAAAGATTGAGGCCGTAGTCGGTCTGGTCGCCGTTCCAGCGACGCTTCATCACCCAACGCCCGTCTTGGAAGGTGCCTTCCTCGACGCTCAGGTAATGGACGTTATCTTCTGGCTTGGGTGCGGCGAGTTCAAAACCGATCCGCACATCCGAACCGGCCAACAGGAACTCGTCGGGGCCGAGCTGGATCAGGGCCGCGCCGCCGATCAGCTGCTCCTTCTTGGGATTCGTCGGCATCTCCATCCAGGTCCATTCCGGCTCGCCGAATGCCCACAGGCCATAGCGCGCGGTGATTTTCCAGCGCCCGCTCACAGCAGACTGGTCAGATGCGTCGTCGCCCTTGGCGAAGCCGACAGTCGGATGCTCGAAGGCGAGCCGCGCCCAATCTCGCGCAATTGGGCGCATCAGCGCGAACTTCGAGGCAAATGCTTCGAGTGTTTCGTCATCGAGCTGTTTCGCGCCGAGCGGGAAGTTGGAGTAGGTAGAGTCCATCCCGAACGGCGACCATCCGATAGCGCCCTTGCCGAGCGCGAGCCAGAAATAGCGGGCGAAATCGAGGTCGTTGCCGGTCTCGGGGATGAACAGGGGATTGTCTGGCCGCGACATTTTGTCGAGCTTGCCAGCATAGACGTCGTAGCCGCGATCGTAGAGGTCAGGCGCGGCGGTTGCGATGTGCGGCGCAGCTGCCTTCCACACGTCGAGCACCGGCCAGTCGGCGCCGCCGCTGGCGCCGCCCCCTTCGCCTGCCTTGGGATCGAACGGGTCGGTGGTGACGACATTGACGTACATCGGCAGGTTAAGCTCGGCCTGGCCAGCGGCGGCAATCTCGTCGATATAGCGCGCGGTGTACCAGGCTTGGAACGAGCTCTCTGCCTTGCGGCCGAACACCTCGCTCCACGTGCCGATCTTTCCCATTTTGCGCGCGAGTTCGGCCGGGATCGGGCCGGCGAACAGCCTGTTGGCCTCAGGTGAGTAGTCGCGCGGTGAGCCATAGCTCCCGACTTCATTTTGCGGCTGAACCATGATCACTGTGTGCTGCGGATCGATTTCGCGAATGTGACGCATGAGAGCGACGAATGCGCGCTTGTCGGCCTCAAGCGTGGTGCGACTGTGCGGGCTAGGCACGTAATGCGTCTTGCCGTCCTTGGTCGTCATCCGTGGGAAGCGCTTGGTGTCGCTCTTGACCCATTCGGGCATGTAGCTCGGACCGGTGTTCTTCCAGGTTCCGAACCACAGTAGCACTAGCCGGACGCCGTTCTCGCGCGCCTCAGGGACAAGCGCGTCGACCCACGAGAAGTCGAATTTTCCCTCGACCGGCTCAATCTGTTCCCAGGCGACCGGAATTTCGAGCGTGTTGGCGTTAAGTGCACGGATCGTCGGCCAAACCGCCGGCAACATCGCTGGGTAGTTGCTGGAGTTGTTAGCCTGACCACCGAGGATCAGATAGGGCGCCCCGTCGACGATTAACGCATGCCGTCCGTCGCGGCTCTCGAATCGTGGAAGTGAAGCGTCCTTGGCCGTGGCTACGCTGCTGAGGCACAGCGCGGCGAGGGCGAACAACCAATGAGTCAGTCGGTGCATCTTTAATCTCCCTTGCGACATTCAGCGCCCGGACGGACAAATGCCGTCCGGCGCTTGTGTCGCCAGTTCTATGTTTTCGAATGATACGGTCATCGAACCGGTCGTCTCAAAGCTCAACACCGGATGGAGGCGCGCCATGTCACCTCCGTGCTTGACAAAGCATTTGAGCGGAATGCGCACAGTTTGCCAACCGGCGGTCGATCCGAACAGGCTTGTCGCGTCGATGGCGCCCCAGCCCATGTTCATGGTGACCTTGCTGGTGGCCGGATTGTCAACGCGATAGACCAGCTTCAGCATCATCTCTGCATTTGTTTCGAAGCTAAGGTCGATGTCATCGCCATCGATCGAGATCATGCCGTGCGCGCCATCTTGCCAGCGAAACTGTGTTGCGCCTTCCTGCTTGGTCCGGGAATCGACCGGAGCGCGCGTAACCGCGGGCTCGACTTGAAGGGTGAAAGGTTTGGGTACGCGACCATTTGTGAAAAAGTGGCTCTTGTTCAGCGGTGTCCCGTCAATTCCGGCGATTTCGGCAAGCTGGCCGACCTTGCCCGGATTGGAATAACTCAGACCATAACCGAGTTCAAACAGCGGATCGTAGCCTGGTTCGCCCTGGTTGAGCGAAAATTGTGCCGCAGTCTTGGGCCAGCTGAATGAAAGGCGTCCCGTGAAATCATGGTGTGGCCGACCCGAACTATCGCCGATCAGGACATCGGCAATACCGCCGCCTTCGCTTCCGGGCAGCCAAGCTGCCACAAAGGCATCGGACTGATTCAGTTCGGGATTGACCCACATTGGACGACCCGAAAGAAACACTGAAACCACGGGAATTCCGCTCGCCTTAAGTCTCTTCAGCAACTCAAGATCCTGCTTCTCTCCAGGTGAGAACTCCAGCGAACGGATATCGCCGCTGCCTTCCGCGTAGGGCTTCTCACCGAACACAACGATCGCCAGGTCAGGCTTGCGGGCATAGCTGCCATCGGTACTGAGCGTAGCGCTGCCGCCGCCGGCCTCCATGGCTTCGGCAATGCCCGAATAGATCGACTGGGCATTGGGGAAATCGGCATTGGTGTTGCCATCGCCCTGCCAGGACAGCGTCCAGCCTCCCGATTGCTGACCGATGTTGTCGGCAGCGCTACCCGCGACCAGGATATTGGCTGAAGATTTGACCGGCAGCACGCCGTCATTCTTCAGCAGAACCAATGACTTGCGGACGGCTTCACGAGCCAGTGCGCGGTGATCGGCGTGACCGATCAGATCTGTCATTCGCTCGTAGGGTCGGGCGGGATCAAACAGGCCAGCCTTGAACTTTACGCGCAGGATGCGCCTCACGGCATCGTCGATGCGCGCCATCGGGATGGTACCGTCCCGGACCTGCTGGACGGTCTTCTCGAACAGGCCTTTCCAGCTATCGGGAGCCATTGCCATGTCGAGCCCTGCGATGAAGGTTGCCGGGCAGTCGGTTGAGGTGCAGCCAGGAATCTGCGCGTGGCCGTTCCAGTCTCCGATGATGAAGCCATCGAAGCCCATCCGTCCTTTCAGCACATCGGTCAGCAGGCTCTTGTTGCCGTGCATCTTGGCGCCGTTCCAGCTGTTGAAGCTGGCCATGATGGTGCGTGTTCCAGCATTGATTGCGGGCGGATATCCCGCTGAATGGATCGCGCTCAGTTCGCTTTCGCTGATCTGGGCGTTGCCCTGGTCGATGCCATTGGCCGTCCCACCATCACCCAGAAAATGCTTGGCGCTGGCCGAGACATTGCCGGTCTGGATCGTGCCCTCGCCAGGATTGCCTTGCAGGCCGACGATCATGGCGCCGGCATAGCTTCGGACGAGAGCGGGATCTTCCGAGTAGCTTTCGTAGGTCCGGCCCCAGCGATCGTTGCGGGCAACAGCCAGAGTTGGTGCAAAGGCCCAGTCGATTCCGGCCGCTGCAATCTCTTTCGCTGTCGCGGCGCCGATGCGGCGAATCAGATCGGGATCGTGCGCGGCACCCAATGCGATGTTGTGCGGGAACAGCGTGGCGCCCACGATATTGTTGTTCCCGTGAACGGCATCGATTCCGAACATGATCGGGATCGGAACATGTCCCTGGCGCTCTTGCATCGCAACGTCGTTGAAAGCCCGCACAGTGTCGATCCAGGGACCCGCAGGCGAACGATCTGGCGCATCTAGCGGCGGTGAACTGCCGCCGGCGAGAATTGAGCCGAGCGGATATTTTGTCAGATCATTGGGCTTGATCGCGGAGGTGTCGGCCTGGATCATCTGGCCGACTTTCTCTTCGAGAGTCATTTTGGCCAGAAGGGCGGAGATTCGTTCCTCGGTCTCGGAGTCGATCAATCCCTGGCTTCTCGCCTGTGGCCAATGGGCAGGGTCGGCCACGTTCTGGCCCTCGGGTTGTGCATTCAGCACACTGGCCGAAGCCAGCACAAATGGGAGTGTCAGGCCGAAAAGCACGGCCCGCTTACGACTGGTATTCATTTTCAGGCAGATCCATCCCTAGCTTCACATTTCTATTTATCATACAAATAGGCGTGCGCGCTATCAAGACTGAGTCGCAATTTAGCTGACGATTCCAGCAAGTGTCGGGCAGCGCAGCCAGATTGCGGGGCGTGGGGTGGTCTGCGAACCGATAAGAGGAATGAGCAAGGGAGTGCTTTTGATGATGTTTGGGGTGCGGTTCTTGGTTTCGAAGGAAACGGTTCAGCGATTGATGGCATTGCTTGCCGTGCTGGCTTGCTTCGGACTTGCCGAACCATCGATTGCCGCTGAACGCACCAGGACCGTGCTAAGCGGGGAGTGGCGATTCATCGGAAAGGATGTTCCGGGCGCCGGGGCCGCAGATGTCGACGATTGGGACTGGCGGCGCGTGACTCTGCCGCACACCTATAATGTCGCCGATGGCGATGACGGCGGCACTTACTATCGCGGTCCGGGCTGGTATCGCACGACCCTGGACCTTTCCGCAAAGAAGGCAAAGCGGCTCTATTTTCTGGAGTTCGAAGGGGCTGCATTGGCAGCCGACGTTTGGGTAAATGGAGTGCTGGTGGGCCGCCACGAGGGTGGCTATGCCAGGTTTCGCTTTGACGTGACACAGGTCATTGCGACGGGGCGCAATCAGATTGCAGTTCGCACCGACAATACCCGCCTTGCCAATATCGCGCCGCTGGGCGGTGACTTCACTGTATTTGGGGGCCTTTTTCGCCCCGTTTCCTTGATCGAGACCGACTCGCTTCATTTCGACATGATGCATTTCGGGGGGCCAGGCATTCATGTTTCTGTGCCCAGGGCTACCCAGGAGTCCGGGACTGTCAGTGCACGCATGCGCCTGGTGAACGGTGGTGGCCTGGCTGCCAGCACGCGTTACCGGGTCAGTCTTCTCGATGCTCGCGGCCGCGAAGTGGCCAAGGAAGAAGGGAAGCGCCGGATAAATCCTGAGGATACGACGGAGGCCGAGGTAACACTCAACGTTGCCAAACCGCACCTGTGGAACGGCACAGCCGATCCCTATCTCTATCGGCTTGTCGCCACGATCCACGATGAAGATGGCAAATTGCGTGATCGGGTCGAGCTCCCGGTCGGAATTCGTTCGATCGAGATTACTCCCGATCGCGGCTTGCTGCTGAATGGGCGACCCTATCAGGTTCGGGGTGTGAACTATTTCCATTCGCAGCGACCGGGGAAGGGCACAGCGGTAAGTGACGAGGATATCAGCCGCGACATGGCGATAATTGCCGAAATGGGGGCGACCGGTGTGCGGTTTGTGCATTACCAGCACCCGCAGCGGGCCTATGACGAGGCCGACCGGCGCGGCTTGCTTGTCTGGACGGAAGTTCCGCTCAACAGCGCGATCGATCCAGGCGAGGCTTTCGCCGAAAATATCAGGCAACAGACTCGTGAACTGATTGCGCAGAATGCGCACCATCCTTCGGTAGTGGTCTGGGGGCTGGGCAATGAAGTCTATGAGGACAGTGAGAACGCAGTGCGGATGATTGCGGTTGCGCAAGAGGCAGCGCGAGCCGCCGATCCCACCCGTCCAACGACCTATGCGCATTGCTGCCAGGCCGACAATTCACCCAAGGCGCTGGTTCCGGATCTCAGCGCATTCAATCGCTATTTCGGCTGGTACCCTGACCAGAAGGGATCGCTTGGCGAATGGGCGCAGCGTTTTCACGCTTCCTTTCCGGACCGCCCATTCGCGATTGGCGAGTATGGTGCCGGGGGAGGGATCCTGGCACAAGAGAGCGATCCCGAGCCACCGATCACCACCAGCAGATGGCATCCCGAACAATACCAGACAGCATATCATGAACGGAATTGGCGAGAGATCAGGGACCTTCCCTATCTTTGGGGCAGCTTCATCTGGGTAGCTTTCGATCTGGCTTCAGACGGGCGCAACGAAGGCGACCGCCCGGGGATCAACGATAAGGGGCTGATCAGCTTTGATCGTTCGGTGCGCAAGGACGCCTATTTCTGGTATCAGGCGAACTGGTCGTCAAAGCCGATGCTCCACCTCACCGAACGGCGTCACAATTTCCGCCACGCATCGCAAGTCACCGTGCGCGCCTACAGCAATCAGTCGCGTGTAGGCCTGAAAGTGAATGGAAGATCCTACCCTGAAGTCCCCGTGGTCGATCATGTTGCGCGCTGGGATCAGGTCGACCTCGGTCCCGGAGAAAACCGGATTGAGGTTACTTCCGGTGAGTTGCGCGACGAAGCGATCTGGACACGACTAGAGGATGGCGCTGAGGAAGGCGGCAAAGAAAAAACCCCGTCGCACTAGGCGACGGGGTTAGTCGAGAGAGGATGTCCAGCAAGCAAGCTTGCCAGAAGCATTTGGCCAGTTCAGCGAACCGGCCGGATCCGAACCGCGGCACCACCCCCTTCTGCCAGTGGCAGGGTGAGAGTGTCGCGATTCGAAACTGTGATATTCCGTGTAGTTACTTCGTTCGGCGTGGCGCCGTCCTGCCAGATCCGGGCTTCAAAGCTACCGTCTCCGAGCAGATCGAGCGGAACGGTGACGGTGCGTGCGTCTCCATTCGACATTGCGCCAATGAACCAATCGGTCCCCTTGCGACGGGCAAGGACGACGTGGCTTTCCGGCGTGCCATCGATGAAACGGGTTTCGTCCCAGGCCGCAGGTACGATCTTGATAAAGTCGAACCCGCTGGCATTGGCATAGGCTTCAGGGCTGTCGGAAACCATCTGGAGCGGGCTATCGTAAACTACGTACATCGCCAGGGCCTGACCACGGGTATTCTGGCTGACCGGGTTTGACCCATCTTCGGGGCCGGGTGATTTTCCGCCATTGCGGAAACCGCCGGGTGTGTAGTCCATCGGCCCAGCCAGCATACGGGTGTAGGCCAGCTTGACGTTGTGTGCCGGGGTCACGGCACCCCAGGCAAACTTGTCATACTCCGCGCCCATCACCCCTTCCTGGGTGATATAATTTGGGTAGGTGCGCTGCAAACCCGCTGGTTGAAAAGCACCATGCATGTCGAGCAGCAATTGCCGTTTGGCGGTTTCCCGGGCAGTTCGGCTGTAGAATTCGACGATCTGCTGGTCCTGGCGATCCATGAAGTCGACCTTGACCCCCTTGATGCCCCAATTCTTGTAGAGATCGAGCGCTTCTTCCATTCGGGGGTCGAGGTGCGCCCAATGGACCCATAGAAGCAGTCCAACGCCTTTGCTGTCGGCATATTCGACGAGCGCGGGTATATCGATTCCGGGTTCGGCCTGCAGGATATTGGTGTCCTCGCTGGCCTCGCAACATTCGGTCGAGTTCAACGCCCAGCCTGCGTCGATCAGGAAGTAGGCGAAGCCAGAATTCGCGGCGAAATCGATGAACTTGCGATAACGCGCCATGGTGGGTTTTTCGCTCGCCAGCGGACCAGACCACCAGTCCCACGCCGCCTTGCCCGGCTTGACCCACGAAAAGTCGCCGCTCGGCTGGCGCGCCAGATTGCCGATAACTGGTGAGGGAATGAGATCGCCCGCGCGATCGCCCAACAATACAACCCGCCACGCGCTTTGAAGCCCGTTGGGAGACTGTACGGCAATCGACGGACGATCGACGCGGGGAGTCAACACTACGTCCAGTCCGTTACCCGAAGCGCGCAGGCTCGATCCGGTGTAGCCTTCGATACCAGATTGCGCGATGGCAAAATGATTGCGACCCGAAGGCGTGGCGCAGGTTGCTAGATTGTCGTAGAGTTTATTGGGATCGAGCGATGCGACCAGTTCTGTGTTCCAGGTCCGCTCGTGCGAATTGTGGAGTTCGGTGACGAGGCAGCGGGTTTCCTCTGCAAAGCGATAGGAAGTGCGTTCGCCTGAAATCGCGACCGGTTTGCCTTCCGGCACTACATAGCGAAAAGCTACGCCGTCATTGTAGGCGCGTGCTTCGATCGTAATTTTGCGCCCCGCAGTACCCGCCTCACGAAACTCGATGGCTGCGCCATTGAAGAGATCGACCGCCTTGCTGGCCTTGGTGGCGACCAAGGGCAAGGTCCGATCCACCTTGGCTCGGCGAACACTATGGGAATTGAGAACCTTGTATTCGGGTGCATCCGCCAGTTCGATGCCCAGCGGTGCATCATGAATGATCGTTTCGCCTTTGCGCGTTACCGAAAAGGTCGATCCGTCATCTGCGATACTGATTTCAACGGACTTGTCAGGCGACACGACCGCGATGGCCGAGGCGGTGGCAAGCGCGAGGATATGCATCGATCTCTCTCCCAAACACTTTGTCTTCCGCCCTGATGCCGATCAAGTTGGATCTGGCCGCATGGAGGTTGTCCGCGCTGTATGTCTATCGCACGGGTTCGAATTCGCGCCAGTATGTCAGACAAATAGATTTCCGCAAGGGCAATTTTTGCAGTTTGTCCACGAGCCTGGCCGGAGGTACCGATTGGAAGGTGCAGGGTGAGGGAAAAATATATATGTACAGTCAATGCGTTACGAATAATTTTCAGACAGGAACTGGATGGGCTCTTGTGCTGGAGTGCCATAGGGATTTTGCCTGCCCTGAGAACGGGAATGCCTGAATTTGGGCAGAATTGCCGAAAAACGTCGCCCATATGACCATTACTGTCTGAGTAAATAATTTCTCGAGCATGAGCACGATGGCTTGCATGAAGACCTGGATGTTCTAAGAGTTAATTGAGAAGAGTTCGGGGGGCTTGGGCAATTGGGGTTTGGCTCTCCAAGCTTGCGAAAATTGGCTGGCAGAATTGTTTGCGGTGATGACATCGTTTGCGGTCAAGCCAGGAGAGGACGAGTTAGACAAGCTACTATGCCTGACGAATCGACAAATGGCGGGAAGAAACTTCGCATTCATGGCACCGTTGCTCGCGATCTCGGTATCGCGATCGTGTCGGGTCACTATCGACCGGGTGAGTTGCTGCTTGGGGAGATCGAGGCGAGCGAACGCCTGAAGGTCTCGCGCACAGCCTACCGCGAAGCGCTGCGCATTCTTTCGGCAAAGGGCCTGGTCGAATCCCGGCCAAAGACCGGGACCAAGGTAAGTCCGCAGTTGAGGTGGCACTTGCTTGACCCCGACGTGCTGCAATGGATCTTCGAATACGAACCCAGCGACGACCTGTTGGAGAGTCTCTTTGAATTGCGCCGTCTGGTGGAGCCGGAAGCGGCAGCGCTTGCTGCTGCGCGGCGGAACGAAAGTCAGCTGGAACGGATGGAAGCTGCGATTGATGGCATGTCGGAACACACGCTGTCGACAGAGGCCGGTCGGCAGGCCGACAAGGAATTCCATGCCGCATTGCTGGAGGCCACGGGTAATCCGTTCATGATGACCCTGACCAGCGGGGTAAGTGCCGCAGTTGCCTGGACGACCGTGTTCAAGCAGCGCCGGGCACCGTTGCGCAACGCAATTCCCGATCACCGTCGCGTCTTCGAATGCGTTCGGAAAGGGGATCCTGATGCCTCGCGCCAGGCCATGACTGAACTGGTCGACATGGCCCTGTTGGACACCAAGCGCCAGGTCACCCTGGATTAGACCTCGCGGGGCATATTACGGGACGCTGCTTGCCAAGCCTGAGAATTGCTCCCTTGTCCCTGACCTGAATGATTCAGAGATGGCCTTGCGGCCCTTATTGACTTGTCCGAGTTAATAAGGCAGTTCGCCCACCAACGGTTTGGCGGGTTGGAAAGGGCGGCCGCAAAAGTTCTTCTCCCAGAGTCTTGATCGAGACTGACCAATCGCCAGGATTGGTCTGGGCATTGCTTTAGCTGCAAACCGTCATCCCGCTCCTTTCCAGCCAGCCTGGCCACAAGGCGACCTTCGTCAGCGACCGGTCCATTCGGCCTGGCGAAAGACTGCAGTTTATGGGAGTTCAGGAATGAAGAGAATTCGTCAGGCGGCGATCGGTGTCGCCTCGTTGCTGATGTCGTACAGTGCCAGCGCGCAGGTCGAAGTCAGCGTATCAGTTGATACAACCAAGCCCGGGCCGAAGATCGAGCGCGCCGTTTACGGGCAATTCGCCGAACATCTCGGGCGAGGGATCTACGAAGGCATCTGGGTTGGCAAGGATTCCAGCATCCCCAACGTCAAGGGCTATCGCAAGGACGTCGTGGAGGCCCTGCGCAAGATCAAGGTTCCGGTAATCCGCTGGCCGGGCGGCTGCTTTGCAGACGATTATGATTGGCGCGACGGTATCGGTCCGGCTGCACAGCGTCCGGAGCGGATGAACAAGTTCTGGGGCGGAGTGCCCGAGACCAACGCGTTCGGCACGCATGAGTTCATGGACTTTACCGAGCTGATCGGAGCTGACGCTTACGTGGCCGCAAATATGGGTTCGGGAACGCCGCGCGAAATGGCGCGGTGGCTCGAATATATGACCGCCGACGGCACCTCCACTTTGGCAAAGGAGCGCCGCGCAAACGGGCGCGAGAAGCCCTGGAAGGTGAAATACCTCGGCGTTGGCAACGAAAGTTGGGGTTGTGGCGGCGAAATGCGCCCGGAGTTTGCGGGCGATCTCAGCCGCCAGTTCGGCTCTTACGCACGCCTGCATGGCGGCAGTGCGTTTCGCGTGGCCAGTGGCGGAAGCGCGGATGACTTCAACTGGACCGATGTCATGATGGAGCGGGCCGGGAAGTATTTCGACGCAATTAGCCTCCATTACTACACCATCCCACTGGACTGGGGAACGAAAGGCCAGGCGACCGGCTTCCCGAAGGAAGAATGGGGCATCACACTCCGTAACGCTCAGGCGCTGGACGGAATGCTCGTCAGGCACGAAGCCATCATGGACAAGCACGATCCGGAAAAGCGCGTAGCACTGTCGGTTGATGAGTGGGGGACCTGGTACGACCAGGAACCGGGCTCTACCCCAGGCTTCCTCTATCAGCAGAACAGCTTGCGCGATGCCATGGTCGCGGCACTGACGCTTAACATCTTCCATCGCCATACGGAGCGGGTGAAGATGGCCAATATCGCACAGATGGTAAACGTGCTGCAGGCCATGATCCTGACCGACAAGGAACGGATGCTCCTGACACCGACCTATCACCTGTTCGATCTCTATGTGCCGTTCCAGGGTGCCATTCCCTTTCCTGCGAAGGTCAACAGCCCGCGTTATATCGAGGGTGATGTCGATATCCCGATGGTCGACGCGTCGGCGGCCAAGGACGCGAATGGCAAGATGTGGCTGTCGCTGGTGAATCTCGATCCAAACAAAGCGGTGCGGATTACAACCGACTTCACAGGCAAGGCAAAGGGTCGGATGCTGACTGCAGCCAAGATCGATTCGCACAACACATTCGACAAGCCCGATACGGTTAAGCCAGTGGCCTATTCGGGGCGCACCGTTGGCGGGAAGCTGGTGTTCGATCTTCCTGCGAAGGCCATTGCCGTGGTCGAGATCAACTGATCGCAGCCAATCTGGAAGCGCCAACAGGAAGCCGTTCGCCTCAACGGAGGCGGACGGCTTCTGTTTCTTTTAGGACCATCATTACCTGGCGCCGACGGTGGCCGGTCGCGAAAGCCCCCCGACAAGACCGGGCCGGCTTTCCACGAGCAGCGTAACCACATGTTCCTCCTCGCCCGCTGGCAGGGCCAGTTCCAGCGGCGCTTCCGCGAATTCCGGCTTTGCCGCAACCTTGCGTCCGTCCAGCCAGATCTCGGCGCGCCCGACAATCCCGCCGAAGCGCAGGGTTCCACCATTTGTCTGAACGTGTCGCCGGGCGACGAAGGTGGCGCGGAGCGAGATCCAGTTGCCTTCACCCTGCGCTGCTTCGATCTGTCCCGTGCCAAGCCACAGCCAGCTGTTCATGTCGGAATCGACTGGCTTGCGCATCGGATCCGGTTTGTCCCGGCTGGCAGGGGATTGCCTCCAGCCTTCAAGAATCTGCACCGAAGGAGTTGGCGGAACCTGCGCCCTAGGGCTGGCGGCAAGGCGCCGAATGGTCGACTGTCCGGGCTTCAACTCCTCAGCCTGCGCAGTAATACGAAGCGGCCCTGCGCCGGGATCGGCCCGCACGATCAACTGCGCCAGCCCGTTGAAGAGCTTGCGGCTGTCACCCTTCTCAGGCTCATGGCTGTTGGGATTGCCATTGCCCAGGCCGATGATCTCGCCGCCTGAGATCTTAAAATTCACAGGAAGCTGTGCGGTTGGGACGTGGCGGCCGCGGGCGTCGATCGCATCGACGGTGATCGGCTGGGCATCCTCGCCGTCACCGGCCATCACAATCCGGTCGGGCGTAAGGCGCAGGGCAACGGGCGCGCCGGTAGTCTCGACCAGGGCACGAGCAACCTCGTGCCCGGCGCGATAGCCCACTGCTTCAAGTCGGCCCGGCTCCCAGGGAACCTGCCAGCGCGGCATCTCGAACCGATCGACCGACTTGTCACCCATAGGCCGCCCGTTGAGGAACAGGGCAACCCGTTCGACATTGGTCATGGCCATCACCGTAATCAGTTCGCCTTCGCGTCCGGCCCAGTTCCAATGGGGGGCAAGGTCGAGCAGTGGCCGGTCGTCGATCCATTGGGCACGGTGCAGCCAGTATGCGGTCTTGGGAAAACCGCACAGATCCATGATCCCGAAAAAGCTGGATGCCGAAGGCCATTCATAGGGGCTGGGCTCACCGCGATAATCGAAGCCGGTCCAGACGAATGCGCCCGCCACGAACGGCCTTGTCGCCACCGCCTTCCACGCCTCGCGGTGGGTATTGCCCCAGCTTGAACGCTCATCGTCATAGGAAGCGAAGACTTGCTTGGCCGGGTCGCTTTCGAATGCGCCGCGTGTCATGAAGGCGCTGGTGTCTTCCGAACTGGTGATCGGCACATCCGGATGCACCGCATGAAACCGGTCATAGAGGTCCGGCTGGTAATTGAAGCCGACCACATCGACCGCCTGGCTGACGTTCTTGGGTGCGAAAAGGCCGGAATTCATCGCGGCGGTGACGGGGCGGCTTGAGTCGAGCGCCTTCACCTCGCTGGCCATGCGGCGGACCATTTCATAGCCGGCCTCGCTGCCTTGCATTGGTTCTTCGTTGAACACCGACCACATGATCACGCTAGGCCGGTTGCGGTCGCGCCGTACCAGCCAGCGCAGTTGCTCGATGTAATCAGGGCTGGTGTTGAAATTGCGGTTTTCGTCCATGACCAACATGCCCAGTCGGTCGCAGGCATCGAGCAGTTCCACTGGCGGCGCGTTGTGCGAACAGCGGATCGCGTTGGAGCCCATGTCCTTGAGCCTGCGGATTCTCCACTCCCAAAGCGCATCGGGAATCGCGACCCCGACCCCGGCGTGGTCCTGGTGATTGCAGGTTCCCTTTATCTTGAGGGGCTGGCCGTTGAGAAAGAAGCCTTTCTCTGCATCGAATCGAAAGGTGCGGAAGCCGATCCGCAGCACACGCCGGTCTTCCGCTTCGTCTGGTCGAGCAAGGCTTAGCCGCAGCGTGTAGAGGTTGGGATCGTCGACGGACCAGAGGCGGGGGGAGGGCACCGCCAACTCGAGCCTCGCCTCGGCATTGCCTAATGGTGGAACCGTGGCTTCGATCGCACCACTGGCGACTGTGCGCCCTTCGGCATCGCTTAATACCGCGCTGAGCGTGGCGGTTGACTCTCTCTCGAGGATACTTGCCAGTGAAGCGGTGATCGGCACTGTCCAGCGACCATCGTCGCCGCGCCGAGGGTCGGCATGGACGCCATCGGTCTGGATATGCACCGCAGGGCGTTTGGCGAGCGAGGCGTGGCGGTAGAGGCCCGCACCTTCGTACCACCAACCTTCCATCTTCTCCGCATCGACCCGGATCGCGATGGTGTTGAGATCATCGCCGAAACGCGCCGTCGGGGTCAGGTCGATATAGATGGAATTATATCCGCTCCAATTGTGGGCGGCGACCGAGCCGTTGACCCAAACCGTCGCGTTGGTCGCGATCGCGCCAAACTGTAGTTCAAGGTATTTGCCGCGATCCGCCGGGTCGAGCCGCAAAGATCGCCGGTACCAGGCATAGCCGCGCTGGCGGTAGCCCTGCGAGGGATTGGCGTCGGGGTCGAACGGCATATCGACGGCCCAGTCATGCGGCAGGTTGACGAGCGGCCAGTCCGAATCGTCGAAATTGACCGCCGCTGCTCCCTGAGCTTGCCCGGCCTTAGCGTTGGCATAGCTCCAGCCATGGCCCTTGATCTTCGGAAACGGTATGTCTCCCTGGTGAAACTGCCAGGCCTGATCCAGCAGCAGGCGGCCGGGTTCTTCAGGTTCGGACCGGAAGGGCAGGCTGTCGCGCGAAGGCGGCATAGGTAGATCAGGTCCGACAGGATCGTCGACAATACGCGCACTAACTTGCGTAATTGGTGCAACCGCCGCTGCACCGCCGATCGAGGCCAGGAATTCGCGGCGTTTCATTTGCTTGAGTACATTCCCTTGAGAGATGCCTGCCGGTTCATGGCAGTAACGAGAGGCAACTTGCAGCTATTCCGCTGGAGGCTGGATCAGTCCGTGGCCGGCTGCAAAGGCCGCGAATAGTTCAGGCCATTTGGATGCAGGCAGGTTGGCTGGCAGACGAACGCCGAAGCCGTGGCCACCGGCTTCAAAGATGTGCAGCGCCACAGGCAGCTTGTCCGCTTGCATCGCTTCATACATTGCGATGCTGTTTGCCACCGGTACGGCGCCGTCATCATTTGCGTGAAGCAGAAAGACCGGCGGGGTTTCGCTTGTGACCCGGCGGTTTACCGAAGCTGCCCTCTTTGCCTCCGGCGTTGCCCCTGTCCCCAGAAGGTTGTCGCGCGTGCCCCCATGCGTGAAATCGGCTTCAAGGCTGATGACGGGGTAGATCAATCCAGCAATATCCGGTCGGGCCGAAAGGCTGTCTGCAGCATCGATGGATTCATAGACCACTTCGGCGTGGCGTGTCGCAAGCGAGCCAGCGAGGTGGCCTCCCGCGGAAAATCCGAGCACACCCACGCGCTTGGTGTCGATACCGAAATCTGTCGCTTTGCTGCGGATCAGGCGCATGGCGCGCTGGGCATCTTGCAGCGGCACAACTTCGCGGTTCTGCCAGCCTTCGCCGGGCAGGCGGTAGAACAGAATGAATGCGGTAATTCCCCGTGCATTGAGCCATTGCGCCTGGCTGACGCCTTCGTTGTCGTAGGACAGGAAGCCGTAACCACCGCCAGGGACGATCAGCATCGCGGCGCCATTCGGTTTGGCGGGGCGCCAGACCTCAAGCATTGGTCTGGCGATGCCTCGTATCCAGCGGTCGTATACGCCGGGATCACGCGATTGATCGTCAACCCTGCGCTCAATCGGAATATCGGGATTCAGGCCCGGAGGAGGGCCGGGCCATAATTCGAGAATCTCAGGGCTGTGAGCTGTGCCAGCTTGCGCAATGGCGGGTATTGTCGCGAGCGCAAAGCCTGAAGCAAGTACCATCCGGCGAGCCAGTTTCACGCTACGATTCCCGGCTTTTCGGCCCACACGAAAACACCCCTCATTTCGCCTACTCCCAATGGCAATCTTTTGTGTGAGTATAAGGTGCACGCAGTCCCGGTCAACTGGCTCGGGATCGCGATCATTGCGGGTCGGTCAGGATTGTTCCCGTTTTCCAGCTCCATTTCAGGTACCCAGTTTTCCCCTGAGATCTGCAGCTGAGCAGCGTGCTTATTCCACTCTTTGCTTGCTCAATACCACATTTTCAGACTAGACGGAGAAATTGTCTGAGTTAGAGACTTCTGATTGATGAGCTGGCGACCGGCTTCTCAGCCATTCAGTGGATGAGAGGCGAAGTCGGCCAACATGGCGAGAGGTATTGGGGATGATGAAGGGTTTGCTTGCTGCTGCCTTGGTTACACTGGTTTCAACTGGCGCGAGCGCTGCGACCGCTGAACGAGAAGATGGTGGAACACTTGCAGATGGCCGAAAGACCGATGCGATTGTTCTCAAGAACTCGGAGGGGATAACCGCGCGTATCCTGGCCTTTGGCGCAACCCTGCAGAGCCTGAAGGCGCCGGATCGCCAGGGTTGTTTTGCCGATGTCGTGTTGGGCCTGCCAGATGCTCCAGCCTATGAAGCAAAGCAGACATTCCTCGGGGTTACCGTCGGGCGCTACGCAAACCGTATCGCTGGCGGCAAGTTTACCCTTGATGGCACAACCTATTCGCTTCCTCTCAATGACAAGACGAATAGCCTGCACGGCGGCGGTAAGGGCTTCGACTCGCAGCTTTGGACGGTCGAAAGCGTAAAGTCCGGCCCTGTCGCGTCAGTAACACTGAGCCTGGTCAGCCCCGATGGCGACGCCGGCTATCCTGGCGAACTTCACAGCAAGGTGGTCTATTCGCTCGACGAAGCGGGCAATCTGGCGATTTCATTCAGCGCCACGACGACGAAACCCACGATCGTGAACATGACCAATCATGCGCTGTTCAACCTCGCTGGTCAGGGCGGACCACGCGATGCGATGGATCACGTGCTGACCATTCCGGCTTCGCGCTATACCCCCGTGAATGATGCCCTGATCCCGACCGGCGAACTGCGCAGCGTTGAAGGCACTCCGTTCGATTTTCGCGCCGGACGCACCATTGGCCGCTCGCTTCGCGATGGACACGATCCGCAGCTAGTGATCGGCCGCGGGTATGACCACAATTTCGTGATCGACACAGGCCTTACTGCCAAGCCCAAACTGGTCGCGCGGCTGGAGGATCCGGGTTCCGGCCGGGTGGTCGAAGTGCTTTCGACCGAGCCGGGTGTCCAGCTTTATACCGGAAACTTCCTCGATGGCACGGTGCTGGGCAAGGGCCAAAGCATCTACCGGATGGGAGACGGCATTGCGCTCGAGCCGCAGAAGTTCCCCGACACACCCAATCAGCCGGCCTTCGGTTCGGCGCGGGTCGAACCGGGCAAGCCCTATTCACATACAATGATCTATCGGGTGTCGGTGAGTAAATGAGCAAGAAGCTTCGTTCTGCCGCATGGTTCGATAATCCCGACAATATCGACATGACGGCGCTCTATCTTGAGCGCTACCTCAACTTCGGGCTCAGTCTGGACGAACTGCGTTCTGGCAAGCCGATCATCGGTATCGCGCAAACCGGCAGTGACCTCTCGCCGTGCAACCGGCACCATCTGGTCCTGGCGGAGCGCGTGCGCGAAGGCGTGCGCGAAGCGGGCGGGGTTCTGATCGAGTTTCCGGTTCACCCGATCCAGGAAACCGGCAAGCGGCCCACGGCCGGACTTGATCGAAACCTCTCATATCTTGGCCTGGTCGAGGTGCTCTATGGCTATCCGCTGGATGGCGTTGTCCTGACGATCGGATGTGACAAGACCACCCCGGCAGCTCTGATGGCGGCGGCAACGGTCAATATCCCGGCGATCGCCTTGTCAGTGGGGCCTATGCTGAATGGCTGGCATCGCGGCGAGCGGACTGGCAGCGGCACGATCGTGTGGAAAGCGCGCGAAATGCTGAGTCGTGGCGAAATCGACGATGCCGAGTTTATTCGCCTGGTGGCCTCGTCGGCCCCGTCGACCGGCTATTGCAACACCATGGGTACGGCGACCACGATGAACTCGCTGGCCGAGGCGCTGGGTATGAGCATGCCCGGCAGTGCCGCGATTCCCGCGCCCTATCGCGACCGTCAGGAGAACGCCTATCTCACCGGCAAGCGGATCGTCGACATGGTGCGCGAAGATCTCAAGCCGTCAGACATCATGACCCGGGACGCATTCCTGAATGCGATCAAGGTCAATTCGGCGATTGGCGGCAGTACCAATGCCCCGATCCACCTCGCAGCAATCGCTCGCCATATGGGGGTCGATCTGGATATCTGCGATTGGCAGGAGCATGGGTTCTCGGTGCCGATGCTCGTCAATCTTCAGCCTGCTGGCGAATATCTGGGCGAGGATTACTATCGGGCTGGCGGCGTGCCAGCTGTGGTCAACCAGCTGATGGGCCAGAACCTGATCGCCGAGCATGCAATGACGGCCAATGGCAAGACCATCGGCGAAAATTGCCGCGAAGCAGGGATCGAAGACGAAAGGGTAATCCGTCCTTTCGACAAGCCATTGGTCGAAAACGCGGGTCTTACCGTCCTTACCGGCAACCTGTTCGACAGCGCAGTAATGAAGACCAGCGTGATCGGTCCGGAATTCCGTGAACGATATCTTTCCGATCCCGATGATCCCGATGCCTTCGAAGGCCCGGTGGTCGTATTCGATGGGCCGGAGGATTTCCATGCGCGGATCGATGATCCCGCTACCGGGATTACAGCCAGGACATTGCTGGTAATGCGCGGAGCAGGTCCGATAGGCCATCCCGGCGCGGCCGAAGTGGTCAACATGCGCGCGCCGTCCTATCTGCTTCGCGAAGGTGTCAGCGCCTTGCCGTGTATCGGCGATGGGCGGCAGTCGGGAACTTCAGGTAGCCCGTCTATCCTCAATGCCAGCCCCGAAGCAGCAGCAAATGGTGGGCTGGCGCTGCTCAAGACCGGCGATCGGGTTCGCATCGACCTGCGCAGGGGCACGGTAGACGTTCTGATCGACGACGCTGAACTGGCCGAGCGCAAGGCCGCGCTGGAGGCCGCGGGCGGTTACGCCTATCCCGCCAGCCAGACCCCGTGGCAGGAAATCCAGCGTTCGCTGGTGGGTGACATGGGCCGTGGCATGATCCTTGAGGGCGCGGAGAAATATCAACGTATTGCCCAGTCCAAGGGCCTGCCACGGGACAATCACTGAGGGGAAGGCGGGGCGACAAGTCCTTTCGATCACTCACTCAACGAGAGGTTAGCTATGCGACCATTATTGCGGATCGGTTCAATCCTGCTGGGAACCGCCCTGTGCGCGGTCCAGGTTCAGGCGCAGGTTGAAGGGGGCCCATGGCCGGACGGCAGGAAAACTGCCGTGGTTCTGACATATGACGATTCTCTCCCGTCGCATCTCGACATCGCCATTCCGGCGCTCGACAAGGTCGGATTGAAGGGCACATTCTTCCTGATCGGCAAACAACTGGGACCCGATCAGATCGAACGCTGGCGCGCAGCATCGCAAGAGGGCCACGAACTGGCCAACCACACGTTGCGGCACGCTTGTTTGCAAGGAGACAACGCCGAAGGCCGAAAGTTGGGCAGCAGCGATTCCTATGACGTCGAGATGATGCTCGAAGAGATCCAGATGATGAACAATCTGCTGTCTGCGATCGATGGCAAAGCCCGGCACGGATATGCCACGCCTTGCGGCCAGCATCTGGCGGGTGGCGTCGATTACCTTCCGGCACTGCGCGAGAGCAATATTGTCCAATACCACCGGGGCGCCTGGTGGGCGGGCGAGACCGAGCTCGATCCGATGGATCTTCCGGCCACCTGGTTCGATGAGAAGGCAACCGGTGCCGACATGATCGCGGCGGTCGAAAAGGCGTCAGAAAGCGGCGGATTGGTGGTCCTGGGCTTTCACGGAGTTGGCGGAGACTATTTGAAGGTCAACGCAAAGGCACATGCCGAACTGCTCGCCTATCTCAAAGCCAATGAGGACAAGATTTGGGTCGCGCCCTTGTCGTCGGTGATGGCACATACGGGTCGATAAAGAGCTCTTCGGACAGCCAGCCTTGAGCTGACAAGGTTTCTGCCCGGCGAGATAGGGCGTGCCGCCCGGTTCATCGAAACTATCGCAAAAATGAGAAAGGCGGCGCCACCCGGCACCGCCTTTTCCCTATGCATGACAAGTAGGTTGCGGTTACTTCTTCGGTTCCAGGATAAACACGGCAGTATCGCGCGGGCCTACCGACACTTTCAGTTCGGTCCCGGTGTCGCCGCGCACCTTGCCGGTCCAGGCATCCATGATCTGCATCTTGCGTTCGTTCAGCTTGGCCGAACGCTGCGACAGACCGTCGCTGAGCGGCTCTGCCTTCCAATCGATCGCATGGGTGCGGGCAACAGAGCTGCGGTTGAGAACGGCAACCGCCCAGCGATCTTCCGAAAGAGGTCGGGCCCAGACTTCAAGTTCAGGAGTCTTCATCCAGGGGAAGCCCTGGATGCCCAGCGGGTCCTGATCGATAGCGATAATGTGCGGGCTGTTCAGGATTTCGGCAATCTCCGGTTTCATTCCGACAACATCGGTCCCTGCGATCAGCGGCGCAGCGAGCATCGCCCACATTGCAAAATGCGAGCGATTTTCCGCCAGGCTCGGAAGATTGCCGACTTCCATCATGTCGGGATCGTTCCAGTGCCCCGGACCAGCCACGTTGCGCAGTTCCGCCTGCTTGTCGAGAATCTCGAGTATGCCCAGGCTGTACCAGGTGCCGTGACCAAGCTGACAGGACCAGCAATTCGTGATGTCGCCGGTCGTACGCCACAGATGGCCGACGTCCTGCGCCCATTCCCACGGCTTGTTGTCACCCCATTCACAGATCGAAAACACCACTGGCCGTCCGGCCTTGTAAAGCGCGTCACGCATTGTGGCATAGGCCTCGCGCGGGTTACGCTGAGCGGGTCCCTCGCCAGTGTTGCACCAATCATATTTGAGATAGTCGACGCCCCAACGCGCGTATTGAATTGCGTCCTGATATTCGTACCCCTGGCTACCGGCCCGGCCGCCACAGGTCGCTGATCCGGCATCGGAATAAATGCCGAACTTCAGGCCGCGAGCATGGACGTAATCGGCCAGGGCCTTCATTCCTGAGGGGAAACGCGAGGGATCGGGCTGGATGAATCCGTTCTCGTCGCGCTCGCCCTGCCAGCAGTCATCGATGTTGACATAGACGTAACCGGCATCGCGCATGCCATTCGCGACCATGGCGTCGGCAGTCTTGCGGATCAAATCTTCATCGACGTTGCAGCCGTAATGGTTCCAGCTGTTCCAACCCATCGGCGGCGTCTTGGCGACGTCAGGGAATTTTTGCGCCATGGCAGGGCTGGTGGCCAGGGCCAGGCTACCAACAGTTAACATAAGTTTCTTCAGGATCATTTTCGTTCACCTTGTTGAGGTCAAATTTTCCCGGGGACGACGGCCCCGGTGTCAGGTTTCAACTTGTTCCGTACCCAGGGTGCGGCATTCATACACTGTGACCCATTGGTCGCTGTCCGCTTCAAAGCGGACGGTCATCGTATCCCCGGCCAGCAGGCCTGCCGGGATCGGATAGCTGATGACATTGTGCTGGACGGTGGGCTCGCCGGAGAGTCTTTCCCTGGTCAGCCGCTGGCCATTCACGAGGATCGCGAAGTCGCGGTTGCGGGCATTGCCGCTGTAAACCACCCGCAACTCAACGGGGCCGGGCTTTGTCGCGAGTTTGAATTCAAAGAAGCCCTTGGCCACGTTCCGCCCACGTTCGGCGATATTGGCATAGGGCATGGTGTTCGGGGTGCCAGAGAAGGCGTGATCGCGTTCGGGCTGCATCTCGCCCAGGCGAATGATATCGATAGTGCGTGCTCGCGCTTCTGCCTGTTCCCGGGCCTCGGCCAGATATTGGGCCTCAGCCATCGGCCATTCCTCCGGCGTGAAGCGGCGGAAATATACGGCAGTGCGCATGTCGTGGCGGTTGAAGAAAGGCTTGAGCACCAGGTCCTGGGGGCGGCTGAAGCCGGAAAGCGCGAATGCCGGGCCATCATCGATCTGGCGCAGAGCCCCGCCAGCGTTGGCAGCGACGATAACCGGATCGAAAGCCATGTTGCGAGGCTCGTCGGCCGTTCCCATTTCCGCAGCGAGTACCAAAGGTCCGTATAGATAGGCCTGGATCCGGTCATTGTCCGGCATCACCTCGTGGTGAAGTGCCATTGGCAGCGTCAGCTCGATCACGTCTTCCGCCGCCAGCCCGTCAAGCATCAGGTAGCGATCGACGATCTTCGCCCGGCGTGCGTCCCCGTTGACTTTGATCTTCGGAGCGCTGGCCCAGCCGGGTATGCGCATGCCCAGATCGACTCCTTCTCGCGCCTTGGCGACGCGCAGGCGGATCGTCTCCTGCATCGGAAAACCCGTTTCCATCTCCAGCCGGACACCTTTTTCTGTCCAGTCGAGTGTCGAGGGATAGAACAGGTTGACCAGCACCCGTTCGCCCCTGCGCCACCAAATACTATCGCCGTGCTTGGAATTGCTTTCCATGCCCGAACCGACGCAACACCAGAACGAATCGCCCAGGGTGGAGCGGACCCGGCCGAAGCCTGAGGCGAGCGGCGTGAAGTAACTGAACATCCCCGTTTCGGGATGCTGCTGGGACATGATGTGATTGAGATGTGTGCGTTCGTAAAAGTCGAAATAGCGTGCGTCTCCGGTCCAGCCATAGAGGTGGCGGGTCAGCTTCAGCATGTTGTAGCTGTTACATGCCTCGCAGGTCTCCTGGCCGAGCCGACCCGATAATTTTCGGGGTTCGCCGAAATGTTCGTGGTCCGAATTGCCGCCAATCACATAGCTGTGATTTTGCGTCACCGTGTCCCAGAAGAACATCGCCGCGCCAGCACAGTCGTGGCGGTGCTGAGGCGTGGGGGCGACTTCATAGATCCGCGCCAGCCCGATCAGCTTGGGAATCTGGGTGTTGGCGTGCTTGCCGTTCAGCTCATCATGCTGTGCAGCGAGCGGATCGAGCACCGCGCGGTGGCGCAGCCGGTCTGCGATCCGTAGCCATCGTTGATCCCCGGTGCGCGCATAGAGCTCGGCATAGCTCTCGTTGATGCCGCCATGTTCGGACTGGAGGATATCCTGGACCTGATCATCGGAGAGCCCATCAACCAAATCGCCAAGAAAGCCAGCGAGCCCCTTGGCAACATCGAGGGCCATGGCGTCCTGGCAATGGAAGTGGGAATCGAGCGCCCCTGCCAGAAGCTTGTGATAGGTGTAGAGCGGCACCCAGCAATCGTTGAGGCCGAACCCTGATGCCCGAATGTCCCCCTGACGGATCTCGTCATAGATGACCTTGGCGCTGATCGTCTTACCATCGCGGTCGACAGTCGCTGCGCCCGCATAGCCGTCACCATGCGCCTGTTGGACCGCCGCCAGTTCGCGCGAGATGTAGAGCGAGCGGTCACGAAACCGTTCGTCCCCGGTCTGGGCATAGATCAGGCTGAGCGCGGATTGATAATGGCCAAGGCTATGCCCGGCGATGCCCATTGCTTCCCACCCGCCATAGAGTTCCCCCTTGGGTTCAAGCCCAGCGAAGCGGCGGAAATTGTGCAGGAACCGGTCCGGATCGAGCGCCAGAAGGGTGCGTTTGTTAGTTTCAACCGATTGCAGGAAAATCGAGGGATTGAGCCGCACCTGATGGAGAGGGAAGGGCTGCGCGGGTCCCGCGCCGGGAGGCATTAGTTCGATTCCCTCGGCAGCACGCGAAGCACTGGCCAGCGTGGTTGCGCCAGCTATCCCCGCAAGCAGAGTTCGCCGTTTCAAGCCTATCATCCCGATATCCTCAACCATCTCGTCCAGTTTTGCGGCGCGACTATGACTTGTCCGAATGTCATGTCAATACTCATACAATAACCATTACGAGTTCATCCTCCGGCGTAGTGCTGGCCTGCGATGCGATGGGTGGGAGGAACCCACTCGCATCTATTGCCAACCTCATGGAACCAGCACTGCCGCGCCTTGCAAGCGGCCTTCGCGCAAATCCGACAGCGCCCGGTTTGCGTCTTCCAATGCATATTGCGTCGTGTGCATCTTGATCGACGCCGTGTGCTCGGCGGTCAGGAAGCCCGTGCCATCGGCGCGGGTGAGATTGGCCACGGACTTGATGCTGCGCTCGCCCCACAGATCGGTATAGGGAAACGCGGGAATTTCGCTCATGTGGATCCCTGCGCAAATGATGCGACCGCCCTTGCGCACCGCCTTGAGCGCGGCAGGGACCAGCGCGCCCACAGGAGCGAAGATGATCGCTGCATCCAGTTCTTCGCCGGGATTGGAACTGCTCGAACCGGCCCATTCGCAACCGAGATCGCGTGCAAAGTCTTGCGAAGCGGTGTCGCCTTCACGCGTGAAGGCGAAGACTCTTCTGCCATCGGCCAATGCTACCTGCGCGAGGATATGTGCGGCGGCACCAAAGCCATAGAGCCCGAGCCGTTTGCCTTCACCAGCCATGCGATAGGCACGCCACCCAATCAGCCCCGCACAAAGAAGCGGGGCGGTTTCGCAGTCGCTGAGGCCCTCGGGCAAGGGGAAGCAGAATTGCGCATCGGCAATCGCGTGCGTGGCATATCCGCCATCGCGCGTCGCACCGGTGAAGATCGGATCATCGCACAGGTTCTCCTGTCCCGAGCGGCAATAGTCGCATTTCCCACAGGTTCGCCCAAGCCAGGGCACACCGATCCTCATGCCTCGCGCGATGCCCGTTACGTCCGATCCAGTCTCGATCACCTCGCCGACGATCTCGTGACCCGGAACGATGGGATAAATGGCAGGGATATCGCCGTCGACGACATGCAGGTCCGTTCGGCAGACGCCGCAGGCGAGCACTTTCACCAGCACTTCGCCATAGCCGGGCGAGGGCACCGCGCAGTCCTCGCGCCGCAGGGCCTGCCCGGGTCCGTCGCAGACCATGGCCCAGCATTCACTTGTGTCGTGACTGGACAATCCTCGATTCTCCCGTCGTGGTTTGGACAGAGAAACATAACACAGGCCGAGCGGCTACGGCTCGCTTCGAATTGCGCGGAATTCATGGATCGTTGAGGGCGAGGACTACGAATGCCCTGAGACTGGCGCTTGCGCGACGGGCAAGGTCCGCTATTGCTAGGGAAATGTTGCAGCGCAGCAGACTTTCCTCTCCACCTTCGCTCAATAGCTTGGGCGCGGTGGCGCTGTTTCTCGATTTCGACGGCACTCTGGTCGAGATCGCCAAGGGACCCGATGCCATCGAGGTTCCGGGCGACCTTGGCGCCAGGCTCAACTCGCTGGCCGCAAGGTTGGAAGGGGCGCTGGCGATCGTGACCGGGCGCAGCATCGACAATCTCTCCAGCTTCGTGGGCCTTGAGGGAATACATCTGGCCGGATCGCATGGCGGGCATATTCTCGATGCGGCGGGGAATGCCCTGCGAGAGGCCGAAGCGATGCCTGACGAGGTGCGCAGCGCGCTGTCGGCCTTCGCGCAGCAACACGGTCTGCTGCATGAGCGCAAGACGCATGGCGATGCGCTGCACTATCGCAGCCGCCCCGATCTGGAGGATGAGGCGCTCGCTTTTGCGAGGACACTGGCCGATGAGCATGGACTGGCGACCAAGCCGGGCAAATGCGTGATCGAACTGGTCCGGCCCGGCATCGACAAGGGTGGCGCGGTCGAACTCCTTGCTGGCCAGATACCCTTCGTGGGGGTTACGCCGGTGTTCATTGGCGACGACGTCACCGATGAAGATGGCTTTGCCGCCTGCAATCGCCTGGGCGGATTTGGAATCCTAGTCGGTGATCGCGCGGATACTGTGGCGCGATATCGTCTTGAAAACGTGGGGGACGTATATCGATGGCTGAGCCTGTAATGTCCGATCTGGAACTCTGGCCGATCGGCAACTGCCAGGTTAGCGCGCTGGTGAACAGTGAAGGCAGCATTGTATGGGGCTGCGTTCCGCGCGTGGACGGCGATCCCGTTTTCTGCGCTCTGCTCAATGGCGATAGCCAGGATGCAGGCGTGTGGCGCTTCGAACTGGAGGGGCAGATCAGCGCCAGCCAGGAATATATTCGCAACACGCCGATTCTGGTGACTCGGCTCGAAGCAGAAGACGGCAGCGCGGTGGAAGTGCTCGATTTCTGCCCGCGTTATGAAGAAAAGGGCCGGATGTACCGCCCGGTGGCGTTCGCTCGCATCGTGCGGCCTATCGCGGGAAGTCCCCGCATCCGTGTGGTGCTGCACCCGATGAAGAATTACGGGGCGCAACTGGCCGACACCACCAATGGCACCAATCACATTCGCTATCTGGTCGGCCAGCAGGCGCTGCGGTTAAGCACCGATGCACCGGTCGGCTACATCCTCGAAACGCGCACATTCCGGATCGAGCAGGATACGCATTTCTTCCTCGGCCCGGACGAGCCCTTCATGGGTAATCTGCGCGAGGAAATCCGCCGCATGGAACAGGCGACGCGCAAATACTGGCAGCAATGGGTGCGCGGGCTCGCAACGCCGTTTGAGTGGCAGGACGAAGTCATCCGCTGCGCCATCACGCTCAAGCTGTGCCAGCATGAGGAGACTGGTGCGATCGTTGCCGCGCTGACGACTTCGATACCAGAGGCTCCACATAGCGAGCGAAATTGGGACTATCGCTACTGCTGGATCCGCGATTCCTATTACACGGTGGTCGCGCTCAACCGGCTCGGCGCGCTGGACGTGCTGGAGAAATATCTCGCCTATCTGCGCAACATCGTGGATTCAGCCAAGGGCGGGCAGATACAGCCGCTCTATTCGGTGATGGGCGAAAGCGAGCTGGACGAGACAACTGCCTCTTATCTCGCCGGTTATCGCGGAATGGGGCCAGTACGGCGCGGGAATGCGGCCTACAAGCAGGTCCAGCACGATTGCTACGGCCAGATTGTCCTACCGACGGTGCAGGGTTTCATCGACCGGCGCCTGCTGCGCATGGCTGACGAGCGCGACTTTGAAAGCCTGGAACAGGTGGGCGAAATGGCCTGGGCCATGCACAACCAGCCCGATGCGGGCCTGTGGGAGTTCCGCACGCGGCAGGAAGTGCACACCTATTCTGCGGTTATGAGCTGGGCCGCTTGCGACAGGCTGTCCAACATTGCCAGCTGGCTTGGCGTGGAGGATCGCGCGGCACTTTGGTGTGAGCGTGCCGATACCATCCGCGCGACGATCGAGCGCGAAGCCTGGGTGGAAAATGGCGAGGAGGGCGGCCATTACGGCGCCAGCTTCGAAAGCGATTATCTCGATGCCAGCCTGCTGCAGATGGTGGAGCTGCGCTTTCTTTCGCCAGAGAATGAGCGGTTCAAATCCACCTTCGCTGCAGTTGAGAAGCATCTGCGCCGCGGCAACCATATGCTGCGATATGCCGCCGAGGACGATTTCGGCGCACCGGAAACCGCCTTCAACGTCTGCACCTTCTGGCTGATCGAGGCACTGCATCTGGCGGGCAGGGATGCCGAAGCGCGCACGCTGTTCGAAACCATGCTAAGCCATACGACGCAATCGGGCCTGCTCAGCGAAGATCTCGATTACGAAACCAACGAATTGTGGGGCAACTTCCCGCAGACCTATTCGCTGGTCGGCGTAATCAACTGCGCCGGATTGCTTTCGAAACCATGGAGTAATGTACGATAGGACGCCTGGTAGTCATCTCGAACCGCGTTGCCGTGCCCAAGGCGCGCGGCGCAGCCGGGGCCCAGGGCGGGCTGGCGGGCGCGTTGAACTCGGCGCTCAAGGATTACGGCGGAATCTGGTTTGGCTGGTCGGGCCAGGAAAGCGATGATCGCACCGGCAATATCAATATGCAGCGCAATGACGGCGTCACAACCGCAACTATCGACCTCCCGGAGCGGGACATAGACGAATATTACAACGGCTATGCCAATTCGACGCTGTGGCCGCTGTTTCACTACCGGCTCGATTTGACGGAATATGAGCGCGAAACCGGCAAGGGATACGAGCGCGTCAACGAACGCTTCGCCGAATGCGTTACTCCGCTGATCGAGGAAGACGATCTGGTCTGGGTGCATGACTATCACCTGCTGCCACTAGGAGAGCGACTGCGATCGCGCGGGCTGAAGAACCGGATCGGCTTCTTCCTCCATATTCCCTGGCCGCCCACGCGGCTGTTCGTCTCGCTGCCGTTTCACGAGCGGCTGGTGAAGACGATGCTCGAATACGATTTGATCGGATTCCAGACCGGCGAATGGCTTGAAAGCTTCCTGCATTATTGCCGCAAGGAACTGGGTGCCGAGGTCGACGAAGCGAGCGGCAGGATCACGCTGGACGGGCGAACAGTTATTGCCAAGGCCTATCCGATCGGGATCGACTGGGAGCATTTCCAGAGCCAGGGCGAAACCGAAACTGCGAAGCAGGCTGAGGAGCGGTTGCTGTCCTCGACCCGCAATCGTGCCGCTATGATCGGCGTTGACCGGCTGGATTATTCCAAGGGCCTGCCAGAGCGGATCGACGGCATCGGGCGCTTCTTTGACCAGCACCCCGACCGGGTGCGTGACCTGGTCTATATCCAGATCGCTCCGCCAAGCCGGGAGGATGTGGAGAGCTACCAACATATTCGAGCCATGCTGGAGCAGAAGACCGGCCAGATAAATGGCGCGCGCTCGGAAGTCGATCTGGTGCCGATCCGCTACGTCAATCGTGGCTATTCGCACCCGGAGTTGTTCGGGTTCTTCCGCGCGTCGAAGATCGGGTTGGTGACGCCGCTGCGCGACGGTATGAACCTGGTGGCGAAGGAATATGTCGCGGCGCAGGATCCCGAAGATCCTGGCGTACTGATCCTCTCACGCTTTGCGGGGGCAGCGCAGCAATTGCCCGATGCCGTGCTCGTCAATCCTCATAGCCCGGACGATGTAAGCCATGCCATCCGCATCGCTCTCGACATGCCAAAAAAGGAACGGCGCGAACGCTATGAAGCGATGATCGGGACAATCCGAGATGACAATGTGCAGGATTGGACCAAGCGTTTTTGCGCCGATCTGGAAGCCACCAGAAACTGACGCTGGCAGAATTATGTTGCCATAGTTGCGGTGGCTCCAACTTCAATCGATGCGCGGTACGGCAGTTGGCGGGCCCGCGTCTCCAACAAGCGATCGACCTTGAACGCCAACAATGCTGGGTTGAGCGGTTTGCTGATAAAGTCATTTGCTCCCGCGACGAGTGCGTTCTGTTCGATTTCGTGACCGTTCACTGCCGTGAACATGATTACAGGCAGATCGCGGTGTTCGGGTGAAGCGCGAAGCATTCTCAACACCGTTGTCCCCGACATTCCCGGCATATCCTGATCGAGCAGCAACAAATCGGGACTGCGCCATTTGAGCAGGTCGAGAGCGTCTTCGCCGGAGCTTACCCAGCCGCAGGCGTGGCCGGCGGCGCTGAGCAGGTTGGAAGCGAGCGCCGCAATGAGATCGTCATCGTCTACAATCAGTATCTGCGCCACATTCAGGCCCCTTTCGACGTACTGTTTCAGTACCAATAGAGGCGAGGTGGCAAAGGCCCGGTGATGCCTGGCATAGGGAGAATTGCCTATCCCAAAGCCAATCCAGGTTGTGAAGCCTGAGGCAGCCTGCCACCGTCCCACGCAATGATTCGCGATACATTCCTGAAGACTGAAGGCATTCACAATTTCCGCGACTATGGCGGCTATGCAGTTGCGGGCGGAAGCCGTGTGAAGAAGGGCCTGCTGTTCCGGTCGGGCCAGCATGTCGAAGCGAGTGATGAGGACCTCAAGCGGCTTGAGGGGCTCGCGATCAGGACTGTGATCGACCTCAGGGGCGAGAGCGAGCGGATGCGCTATCCCTGCCGCCGGTTTGGGGGATTTGCCGCTGAAGTGGTCGCCCATGATGGCGAAACCAGCAATTCGCCGCCGCATGAAGCGGCCGCGGAGGCGGGCATGACTCCGCAACGCGCCTTCGAGCGGATGATCGCTGTCTATACCCGGATGCCGGTGAACCCGGCGATGATTTCTATGTTCGGGCGATATCTGCGCGCAATCGCAGAGCGCGAAGGCGGCAGCCTGGTGCATTGCTTTGCCGGCAAGGATCGAACCGGAATCGCGGTGACGCTGCTGCAGCATATTCTGGGTGTGCACCATGACGATATCGTCGCGGAGTTCCTGCTCACCAATGATGCGCCGAACCGGGAGATATTGCAGCGTCAGTCCGTTCCGCGGATGGAAGCAATCTATGGGCCGCTCGATCCCGATGCCGTGCACAATCTACTGGGCGTGAGGCCCGAGTATATCGAGACCTATATGGCCGAGGTCACGCGCGACCATGGCTCGCTCGATGCCTATCTCGAAAAGGTCATAGGTGTGGATGAAGCGCTGCGTGCCCGCTTGCGAGAGCGGCTGGTAACGTGACAAGGGCGAACAGGCTTCCCATATAGGCGCGCTAACAACTCAACACATCGCGAAAGTTACAGACTCCATGGCTACCCATCGCACCAAGATGCTGATTATCGGCTCAGGCCCGGCAGGCTATTCCGCCGCGATTTACGGCGCACGCGCCATGCTTGAACCGATTGTGGTGCAGGGATTGCAGCCGGGCGGACAGCTGACGATCACCACCGACGTCGAAAACTATCCCGGCTTTGCAGACGTGATCCAGGGCCCGTGGCTGATGGAGCAAATGCAGGCCCAGGCCGAGCATGTCGGCACGCGTATGATGTGGGATACGATCGTTGAAGTCGATCTGGAGAATGGTTCGCCCTTCCGTGCCGTGGGCGACAGCGGTGATGAATATATCGGCGATACGCTGGTGATTGCGACCGGCGCGCAAGCCAAATGGCTGGGCGTCGAGGGCGAGCAGGAACTGGGTGGCAAGGGCGTTTCCGCTTGTGCCACTTGCGACGGGTTCTTCTATCGCGGCAAGAAGGTTGCGGTGATTGGTGGCGGCAATACCGCTGTCGAGGAGGCGCTCTACCTCACCAATCATTCGGACGACGTGACGCTGATCCATCGCCGCGATGAGCTGCGTGCAGAAAAGATCCTGCAGGACCGGCTGTTCAAGTCGCCCAAGATCAGCACGCTTTGGAACAAGACGGTTGTGCGTTTCGAAGGGGGCGAGAATGGCACGCTTGGCCATCTGGTGCTCAAGGATACGCAGACCGGGGAGGAATCGACGCTGGAAGCAGACGGCGCCTTCGTTGCGATCGGACATGCGCCTGCGACCGAGCTGTTCAAGGGCAAACTGCCGATGGATGCGGGCGGTTACCTGCTGACCGAACCCGGTTCGCCCAAGACCGAGATCCCGGGCGTTTTTGCCGCCGGCGACGTTACCGACCACACCTATCGCCAGGCTGTGACCGCAGCAGGCATGGGGTGTATGGCCGCACTCGATGCCGAGCGTTTCCTGGCCGCTGCAGAGGACGCTGGCGAAGAAGCGGAAGCGGCAGAGTAAGCGAACGGCGGCCCCCGCATCTGCGGGAGCCGCACGTTTCGCGGTCCTACATATGTATGTCGAAAACGAAGATGCTCGCGTGGAAGATCAGCGCGATCAGCACCAGGCTGGAAAGTGCAAACAGGACGAAGCGAACCATTACCTTGTTCGCAGTGACCTGCACCAGCGAATGCACCACCCTTAGACCGACATAGATCCACGCCAGAAGCGCGTTCATTCCATCGCCCTGGCCAACGATCGCCAGCACAATTGCAACTGCATAGAACACTGTAGGTTGTTCATGCAAATGATTGTAATTATGCGCTTTCCACTGGACTCTATCAGGCAGGATCCCGTCCAGATCCTTGCCGGTCCCTCCAGTCAGATTCGCAGTGTCGATCTCCGACGATTTCGACATCGCCGGAATGCGTGTGGCGTACATCCATGCCCACATCACCATGGTCCAGATGGTGAGAGCGACAACTGGTTGAAGAATTGCCATTCCGATCACGCGACTACTCCGGGGTTGGCGAAAACGGTCAGCATGACGGCGCGATAGGCGAGATAGACCAGGGCCACTGTCGATGCGAGGAAGATCAGCAACCGCACCGGCACGACGTTGACCAGCGACTGCCAAAGCGAGTGGATAACCCTTAGCCCGACGTAAATCCAAGCTGCGGTAACGTCGCCTGCGGCTGCGCCCGACATCGCGATGATGATGACAGAGGCGTAAAAGATCGTCGGCTGTTCCATCAAATGGTTGTAGTTGTGCGAGATCCATTGGAGCTTGTCTGGCAGGACACCATCGAGATCCTGTCCGCGTCCACCAGGCTTGGCGTTCTTCATCGCGCCCGATTTGGCCAGCGCGGGCAAGCGGGTCCCCGCGAGCCAGAACAGCATCACCAGCGACCAGGCAACGAGCGCCGCAGCGGGCGCGAGCATTTGAGCTTGCATGATTTACTCCTCCCCAGAATTCAGAGCGGCAAACTGCGAGACAGCAGACGAATTGTCAATTGCAACCTAATTCCAGCCTAGTCATAGCTTGTGATGGCCGCCGCGAAGCTTTCTGCGTCGGTATTGCCGCCGCTAAGCACAATCACAGTCTCCCCATCCAACGGCACCTTGCCTGCCAGCGCTGCCGCCAGCGCTGCCGCGCCGCCGGGTTCCAGTACCAGCTGGAGATTGGCAAAGGCAAACCGCTGGGCCGCGCGGACCTCTGCCTCGCTTACCGTCACGCCCGGTGAGGCGCGGCGCTGCAGGATCTCGAAATTGAGCGGGAAGGTTGCGAAGGTCTGCAGCGCATCGCAAGCTGTGGACGGCGCGTCGGGCGCCACGCGCCGGATACTCCCGGCGGCGAGCGAGCGAGTCACATCGTCCCAGCCTTGGGGCTCCACCGGGATAATCTCGCTTTCGGGGCAAGCGAGGGAGAGGCCGGCGGTCAGACCGCCTCCACCGCAAGGCGCGACGATCCGGCTGGGCTGCCGGCCCAGTTGCTCGGCAATCTCGATCCCGGCGCTACCCTGGCCTTCGATCACCCAGGGATCGGCGAAAGCATGGACAAGCGTCGCGCCAGTCTCTTCGCACAAGGCATTGGCGATTTCATCACGGTCTTCGCTCATGCGGTCATAGGAGACCACCGCAGCGCCCATTTCGCGCACCCGGTCAAGTTTCACTCTCGGCGCATCGGAAGGCATCACGATTGTTGCAGCAATGCCCAGCCGCTGTGCTGCCCATGCTACTCCTTGCGCATGATTGCCGCTTGAAAGCCCCACCACGCCGCGAGCACGCTCTTCCTCGCTGAGGTCGCTCAGTCGGTGCCAGGCGCCGCGAATCTTGAATACGCCGATGGGTTGGAGCGATTCAGCCTTGCACCACGCCTTCGCACCGTTGATCTCGACCGGCAACAAGGGAGTGGGTGGCAGGATTGCCGCAATCTTCGCGGCGGCTTTGGCCACGCCGTCATGTGTCGGCTCGCGCTGTTCAGTCATCGGGCAAATCCTACAGGATGGAACACATGGAACACTGTTCTGAACTTGAAAAAAGTCGGCCAAAATTCGTGCGTAAGAGCTCTTGTGAAGCGATTGAGACCGGGAGAATCATTGCGTTCCTATTACCCAATTGCCAGTCGTAGGAAAGCTGCAAGGCCCGGGCCCGATTTACGCGCCCTGCGCATTGCATTAGAGCGCGCGCAAGATTCGTTTCCGGAGAAACCAACCCATGTCCACAGTCCTGGTAATTGGAGCTGGCGGTGTCAGCTCGGTCTGCGTCCACAAGATGGCATTCAATCGGGATATCTTCACCGATATCCATCTCGCCAGCCGGACCAAGAGCAAATGTGACGCGATCGCGGCCTCGGTGAAGACCCGCACCGGGGTGGAAATCGGCACTTATGAAATCGACGCGGAAGAAGTCCCGGCGATGGTCAAGCTGATCCGGCAGATACAGCCGTCGCTGGTGGTCAATCTGGCACTTCCCTATCAGGACCTGCCGATCATGGACGCCTGCCTGGAAGCTGGCGTGAATTATCTCGATACGGCCAATTACGAGCCGAAGGATGAAGCCAAGTTCGAGTACAAGTGGCAGTGGGCCTATCACGACCGTTTCAAGGAAGCGGGGATTATGGCGCTGCTGGGATCCGGCTTTGATCCGGGCGTCACCAGCGTCTTCACCATGTGGCTCAAGAAGCACAAACTCAAGACCATCCGGACGCTGGACATTCTCGATTGCAATGGCGGCGATCACGGCCAGCATTTCGCCACCAACTTCAACCCGGAAATCAACATCCGCGAAGTGACCGCGCCCGCGCGGCACTGGGAAAACGGCGGGTTTGTTGAAACCCCGGCGATGGGCAAGAAGGTCGCTTTCGACTTCGAGGCGGTTGGCCCGAAGAACATGTACATGATGTATCACGAGGAGCTGGAAAGTCTCGCGAAGTTCAATCCGGAGATGGAGCGTGCCCGCTTCTGGATGACGTTTGGCGATGCTTACATCACGCATCTGACTGTGCTGCAGAATGTCGGAATGACTTCAATCGAGCCGATCAAGTATCAGGGCAAGGAAATCATCCCGCTGCAGTTCCTCGCCGCCGTGCTGCCCAAGCCCGAAACGCTGGGCGAGACGACCCATGGCAACACCAATATCGGCTGTATCGCCACCGGCGAGGCGCTGGACGGCAGCGGCGAGAAGACATTCTACATCAAGAATATCTGTTCGCACGAGGCGGCCTATGAGGAAACCGGCAACCAGGCTGTCAGCTACACCACCGGCGTCCCCGCGATGATCGGCAGCGCCATGATGGTGCAGGGCGTCTGGCAGGGTAAGGGCGTGTTCAACATGGAAGAGATGGACCCCGATCCCTTCATGGACATGCTCAACCAGCACGGCTTGCCGTGGTCTGTCGAGGAGCTGGACGGGCCGGTCGAGTTTTGATTCTAGTTTCACGCAGAGGCCACTGAGGAAAGGAGATCGCAGAGGGTGCAAGTGGATGCGTAGCGACGACATAACTGGGATCGTGATCGATGAGGCTATCGGCATTCATCGCGAGCTGGGCCCGGGACTGTTCGAGAGCGTCTACGAGACAGTGCTCGCAGGAAGGCTTGCAGCGCGGGGATTGAAGGTCGCGAGGCAGGTGCCGGTACCGATCACCTTTGACGGGCATCTGTTTGAAGTCGCGTTCAAGGTCGATATCCTGGTCGAAGACAGCCTTGTTCTGGAAATCAAGGCCGTGGAGACTCTAAGCAAGGCCCATGCGAAACAGCTTCTAACCTATCTGAGATTGTTAAAGCAGCCCGTCGGGCTGCTTCTGAATTTTTCCGGCGCGACGATGAAGGAAGGCATTCGCCGTATGGTCAATAACCATCTTGCGGAATAGACATCCCTGCGGCCTCCTTTCCTCCGCGATCTCTGCGCGAAACCAGAAAAGGGCACAACGTCAATAATGGAAACCAGAGCCGGCGATCCGGGCGCATTCGCCCATTTCGACCTCAATCGGGTCGATAGCCCAGCCTTCGTCGTCGATGCGGCGAAGCTGCGCGCGAACCTTCAGGTGTTGGCGGAAATCCGCGATGCGGCCGAGATCAAGATGCTTGCCGCGCTCAAGGCCTTCAGCATGTGGTCGGTTGCGCCGATCGTGGGCGAATATCTTGATGGAGTGTGCACCAGCGGCCTTTGGGAAGCACGGCTCGCGTCCGAGTTCTACGATGGCGAGATCGCAACCTACAGCGCTGCCTACAAGCCCGATGACCTCGATGAAATCTGCCGCTTGTCAGACCATGTGATTTTCAACTCGCCCGGCCAGATCGAGCGCGCATCGCTGATCCTCGACGCAGCGAGGGCTGCAGGGCAGGATTTCGACGTCGGGCTGCGGCTCAATCCCATGATCCCGCTCGGCGAAGTCCCGAAATACGATCCCAGCGCCCCGCATTCGCGGCTCGGTTTCCCGATCGACCAGCTGACGGACGAGCATTTCGAGGGCATCTCCGGGGTCCATGTTCATAATCTTTGCGAGCAGGATCTCGAGCCGCTCAAGCGTACTTGGGACCAGCTGTTCGATGTGCTTGAGCCGTATTTCGGCCAGCTCAAATGGATCAATCTTGGCGGCGGGCACCACATCACGCGAGCGGATTACCAGCGCGAGGAACTGGTCCGGTTCCTCAGCGATATCCGCGAAGACAGTGGGGCCGAGGTCTATCTCGAGCCGGGCGAGGCGATTGCGCTCGATGCGGGAATCCTCGTTGGCACGCTGCTCGATACACATTGGAACGGCATGCCGCTCGGCATCACCGATGTCTCCGCCACCTGCCACATGCCCGATGTGATCGAGGCGCCCTATCGCCCGGCGATGCTTGGGGAGCTGGAGGATGAGGAGCAGGTTCCGATCCGCCTTGGCGGGCCGTCCTGCCTCGCGGGCGATGTGATCGGCGATTACCGCCTTCCCATGCCGGCCAAGCCTGGCGCGCGCTTCGCTTTCCTCGACCAGGCGCATTATTCGATGGTCAAGACCAACACGTTCAATGGCGTCCAGCTCCCGTCGATCTGGTTGTGGGACAGTGAAACCGATCAGCTCGATCTGGTCCGCAGCTTCGGATATGAGGATTTCCGTAACCGTCTGAGCTGATTGGGCTGCATGTACCTGCAGTGCTGCACGAATGATCGGTACGAACAAAGCCGGGGGGCAGTCCGATGAAACGATCCACTCCACTTGCGATGGCATTTGCCGCCCAATGCATTGCTGCACCCGTTGCGGCTCAGACCTACGACCCCGCGCGGATTGTGAAGTCGGTCGAGACCGCCGATCTGGTGGCGCTGGTCAGGAATCTCGATCACGAAGTCATCGAGACATCGCCCGAACAGGGCGACAGGAGCCTGCTGGCAAAGGATGCGGACGGGTTCGTCTATTCCCTGTCCGGCACCGCCTGCGATGCGAATGGCGTTTCCGGCTGTCAGGGCGTGATGATGCAGGTTCGCTTTGACGCTCCCGAAGGGCTTGGCGCCGACGCAATTATGCGCGCGAGCTTGCAGATTGCGTCGATCAGCACCTGGCTGGACCGTGAGAACAACACGTTAGGCATGACGCGCTACGTCGTGCTCGACCACGGAGTGACCCTGGCGAATCTGCGTGAGAATGTGCTCGTCTTGCTCGCGTCCGCGCCCGCGGCACTGGACGTAGTTACGGGGAAGGATGCCCCGTAACGGCCGCTAGCTGAAATCCGTCGAGTTGAACCCGGCGTGCGATTGGAGCCGGAACATCGGGCAGGGTCCATTCATTTGGAATACTGACGATGAGCAGGTGCGATTTTTGTTTGCGATTTGCCGCGATGGACCTATATGCGCGCATCCGCTGCCCCAAGGGGACTCTTAACCGCAAGGCAGCCTTGTTCAGAACTTAAACCTTCTGGGGGTCCCTTGAGTTGTACATCTATCCTGACGCTCGGTCTGTAGTTCGCGCTCTCGCGCCGGACGAACCGGTAATCCTCAACCGCCCGCACGCCGCCGCGCGCGCCGCCCGATTCTTCGTCGAGAAGTTTCCGGGCAAGTCGCTCTATGCGGTCAAGGCGAATCCCTCTCCCGATCTGATCCAGATTCTGTGGGACAATGGCATTTCGCATTATGACGTGGCGTCGATCGCGGAAGTGCGGCTGGTGCGCGCGCAACTGCCCGAAGCGGTGCTGTGCTTCATGCACCCGATCAAGACGCCTGCGGCGATCCGCGAGGCCTATCACACGCATGGCGTGCGTACCTTCAGCCTCGATAGCGTCGAGGAATTGGAGAAGATCGTCGAGGCCTGCCGCAATCCAGAGACTGGCGAACCGGCGAGCGATCTGCGCCTGTGCGTGCGGCTGCGCGTGTCGAGCGAGTTCTCCGAACTTTCCCTAGCCAGCAAGTTCGGCTGCGATCTGACCGAAGCGCCGCTGCTGTTGCAGCAGACCCGCCAGCATTGCGACTGGCTGGGCCTGTGCTTCCACGTCGGCAGCCAGGCGATGACGCCCTTCGCTTTCGTCCAGGCGCTAGACCGTACCCGCGCGGCGATTGCCGAGGCGTCAGTGGTGATCGACATGATCGATGTGGGGGGAGGTTTTCCTTCCGTCTATCCTGAGCTCGATCCGCCTCCGATGGAGGATTACTTCGCGATCATCGCGCGGCATTTCGAATCGCTGCCGGTGGCCTACAATGCCGAGCTGTGGTGCGAGCCGGGCCGGGCACTGTGCGCCGAGTATTCATCGATGATTGTGCGCGTGGAAAAGCGCCGCGGTGAAGAACTCTACATCAATGATGGCGCCTATGGTGCGCTCTATGACGCGGCACATGTCGACTGGCGCTTCCCGGTGCAAGCCCTGGAAGACGATCTGCGCGATCCTCCGTCCGATTTCGCATTCTACGGGCCGACCTGTGACGATGCGGACTACATGCAGGGGCCATTCTCACTGCCGTCTGACATCCAGGCGGGCGATTATATCGAGATCGGAATGTTGGGCGCCTATGGTGCGGCAATGAAGACCGGCTTCAACGGTTTCGGCGCTGCAGAGCAGGTCAAGGTCGCAGACGAGCCTATGGCGAGCCTCTATGACGGTAGCCGCCAGCGGCCAGAAGCCGACAATGTGGTGAGCCTGCGCTGAGGTCTGCTGGTGTTGGGACTGCGGCGGGGCTTTTCTTACCCCGACTGGGGGACATACACGCAGGCTTGCCCAGCTGAGCATTGCGAAGGGCACTTTGGCCGAAGTTGATGGAAGGCCGGGCCCGGCAGGTCGCATACTCCTCTCCTCACGAAGGAGCGGCAGGGCGAGCTGTTTAATCTTCAAAGCCCACGAAGCGGACCGCATCTTCCAGTGGCTTGCGGGTGATATAGACGGCGTTGGCGGGAAAGTCGGGATCGGGCCAACCCATGGCAACGGCCTTCATGATTACCTGGTCTTCCGGGATGTCAGCATATTCGCGTACGACGGGTGACTGCATGATGCCTTGCGAATTGATCACGCAGCCTAGCCCGCGAGACCATGCTGCATTGACCAGCATGGTGGTTGCCGCCCCGCAGTCGAAGGCGGAATCGTCGCTGTCGGCCAGTTCCCTGTCATAGGTGACGATCACGCAGACAGGCGCATCGAACTGGCGAAATCCGCGCAGCACCCAATCCTGCCGCCGTTCCTTGTCGTCACGCTCGATTCCCATCGCTTCGAACAGCTGGATCGCGCAGCCGACCTGGCGACTGCGGTGAATACCTTCGAAGGGATGCCCGCGGCGGAACTCGCGGCTGTCAGGGACGCCGGCAAGGATGTTCTCCGTATTGCCCTTGCGAATCCGGTCGAGCGGTTCGCCCGTGATGACATGGAAGTGCCAGGGCTGGGTGTTCATCGAACTGGGCGATCGCATCGCCAGCGAGATGATTTCTTCGATCAGCTTTTTCGGGACCGGCTTGTCGAGATAGCCCCGGATAGATCGGCGATCGAGCACGACCTCTTCAAATGTCTGTTCGGGGTCTCCGCCCATGCTCAAATCCTCTCCCGTTTGCGGGAGGATTAGCGCAGCATTTTGCAGCGGCAAAGGACGCTACGGCAAGGCCGATGGCTCAGGCATCAACCCATTTTCGCGCCGACTCACGGCGATGGGGGCAGCCCGGCCAGCAACAGGGGCGCCGCTTGCCCGCGAGTATGTCTTCTTGAAGCCGCGCCAGACGCTTGGTGCGCGTCTCGGCCTTCTTGCCGGAGGTCATCCAGCAGATCCATTCATTGCGGGCGAGGTCGGTCAACCCGTCCCACTTCTCCCGCAGGGGCGCATCCGTGCGGAGAATGTCGTCAAGATCAGATGGTGTGCTGTGCCGAAAGTCCGGGGAAGCAGGTGCAGCCAAGGCTCAAGCCGCCTTGCGCAATTCCAGTTCCATCCGATCCCAGATCTCGACCAGCGCGATGACCAGCTCTTCCATCATCTCAGCTGTGTGGGCAGGGCCGGGGGTGAAGCGCAGGCGCTCTGTCCCACGCGGCACGGTCGGGAAATTGATCGGCTGCACATAGACGCCGTATTCGGCGAGCAGGATATCGCTGATCTTCTTGGCGCGGACAGGATCGCCCACCATCAGCGGAACGATATGCGTCACGCTGTCCATTACCGGCAGGCCCGCATCGCGCATCTTCTGCTTGAGCATGGCCGCGGCGGCCTGCTGTCCATCGCGCTCTTCGCTGGATGATTTGAGATGTTTCACCGCCGCCAGAACGCCGGCCACCAGAACGGGGCTGAGCGAAGTGGTAAAGATGAAACCGGGCGCATAGGAGCGGATGCAATCGATAATCCGCGTGTCGGCCGCGATATAGCCGCCCATCACGCCGAATGCCTTGCCCAACGTGCCTTCGATGATGTCGATGCGGTGCGCGGCCTCGTCACGCTCCGAAATGCCGCCGCCATGATCGCCATACATGCCCACCGCGTGCACTTCGTCGATATAGGTCAGCGCGTTGTATTTCTCCGCCAGGTCGCAGATCGCATGGATCGGGGCGACATCGCCGTCCATTGAATAGACGCTCTCAAAGGCGATGACCTTGGGCGTATCGGGATCTTCGGCGGCGAGCAGTTCTTCCAGATGCTCGACATCATTGTGGCGGAAGACGCGCTTCTCGCAACCGGAATTGCGAATGCCCGCGATCATGCTGGCGTGGTTCAGCTCGTCGGAAAAGATGATGCAGCCTGGCAGAAGCTTGGCGAGAGTAGAGAGGGTGGCATCGTTGGAAACATAGCCGCTGGTGAACAGCAGCGCGCCTTCCTTGCCATGCAGGTCGGCCAGTTCCTGCTCCAGCTCGATGTGGAGGTGCGTGTTGCCGCCGATATTACGCGTGCCGCCCGAACCCGCACCCACATCGTAGAGCGCGTTTTCCATCGCTTCGATCACCTTGGGATGCTGGCCCATGGCGAGATAATCGTTCGAACACCACACTGTGATCGGCTTGGGGCCGTTATGCCCGTGAAAACAGCGCGCATTGGGGAAAGCGCCCTTATTGCGCATGATGTCGATAAAGACGCGATAGCGCCCTTCCTCGTGCAGGCGGTCGATCGCCTTGTCGAAGACCTGATCGTAATTCACTCGCGCGTTCCGCTTCCCTGCACCGCACCTCATGCGGCCAAAGTCAGGGTGATCTAATCGTTTGGGTCTCGTTTTACCACCTTGATCTTTGCGAGTGGTTCTTAAGTATCATGCGCCGATCAAAAGGACTGGAAAGCCTGCAACTCGTTGATCCCATGGGCGGCAAATGCCGCGCGAAGGGGTTCGAACGCCTCCAGCGCGCCGGTCGTCACGGCAAAATCCGGGCAGTCGCGGGCAAAATCCTGCCCCTGCGTTAGAAAGGCGATACGGCGCGCAATGCCCTCAGCGCCATGGACGAATCGCACATCCGGTCCGAAGACTTCGCCAAGTTCATGCTCAAGCAGTGGGAAATGGGTGCAGGCAAGCACCACCGTATCGATCTGCTCGCCGCCTTCCATGTCGCGCAATCCTGCCACAGCCGCGTCGATGCTCGACGAATCGACGAGCTCGCCGCGCAGCTTGGCTTCGGCGGTTTCGACGAGTCCCGGTGCGGCATGGCGCAACAGGCGACTTCCGTTTCCGAACTCAGCCTCAAGATTGTCGACATAAGCCTGGCGGATTGTTGCTTCCGTCCCCAGCAGGCCGATCGTTCCGGTTCGGGTCATCGAAGCCGCCGGTTTGATTGCGGGTACGGTTCCGACGATCGGAATCTCCAGCACTTCGCGCACCATGCCCAATGCAATGGTGGAGGCAGTGTTACAGGCAATGCAGGCGAGGCGGGGGCGATAGCGTTCGCTCATCCGCCCCAGCAGGCCCGCGACCCGTGCGGCAATTTGTGCTTCGGACTTGGTGCCATAGGGCAGACCCGCCTCGTCTGCGGCATAGATCACCGGCGCATCGGGTAGCAGTTTGCGCAATTCAGCGAGCACGGTCAGCCCGCCAACGCCGGAATCGAACAGCAGGATTGGTGAAGATGCCTCGGTAATGGTTCTATCCGTCCGGCTTGAGCTTGTCGAAACGCGGTCTTTTACTTAGGCCGCTTGAAATTGAAAGCAGGGGATGACCTTGCCGGGTATAGAGGATACTTGTTCGATATGGATACGCTCTACGCTCTGCTGCTCGGATACCTATGCGGTTCGATTCCCTTTGGTCTCGTGCTGACCAAGGCAGCGGGGCTGGGCGATGTGCGCGAGATTGGCAGCGGAAACATAGGTGCGACCAATGTGCTGCGAACGGGAAATAAGAAGATGGCTGCGGCCACGCTCGCGCTAGATCTCTTCAAGGGTTTCATCCCGGTCTACCTGGCGGGCAAGATCTTCTACCAGGGATATTTGCTGCCAGAAGCGAGCTTTGGCCCGATGCCTGCTGCGGCATTGGGTGCGGTAGTCGGGCATTGTTTCCCGGTCTGGCTGAAGTTCAAGGGGGGCAAGGGCGTGGCCACCAATGCCGGGGTCAGCTTCGGCCTCGGCTGGCCGATCGGCCTCGCCTATGCGCTGATCTGGATTGCAGTGCTGGCAATCGGGCGAATCAGTTCGGTTGCGGGGATGAGCGCGGTTGTAGCCGCCGCCCTGGCTGCCGCGACTTTCGGCTATCCCGAATTCATTCCGGTCCTGCTGGTCATT
Organism: Altererythrobacter sp.; assembly: GCF_050299635.1. Taxonomy (NCBI): domain Bacteria; kingdom Pseudomonadati; phylum Pseudomonadota; class Alphaproteobacteria; order Sphingomonadales; family Erythrobacteraceae; genus Altererythrobacter; species Altererythrobacter sp. Next base: position 25,309 of record NZ_JBNKWF010000014.1, on the reverse strand, counting down.
GCAGGGCTCATCATCTACCTGCACCGGGAAAATATCGGCAGGCTGCTGCAGGGTGAAGAACCCAAGGTCGGCAGCAAGAAGTGAGCTCTGAAGCGGAAGAGGCGCTTTCGCGGGAGGAGGCCTTTGCGCGGATCCGCCTGCTGCGCTCGCCCAACATCGGGCCGGTCAGCTATCGGCAGTTGCTGGCGCGTTTCGGGACCGCACAGCTTGCGTTGGACGCGCTTCCCCACATCGGCAAGCGCGGCGGGAGGCAATATCGCGCGATCGCCCCCGAGATCATCGCCGAGGAAATCTCGCAGGTCCGCCGTGCGGGTGCGAAATATCTCTTCCACGACCAGCCCGATTATCCCGCGCTGCTGAATGAGCTGGAGAGCGCGCCGCCGGTCCTCACATGGCGGGGGGATGTTTCGCTCGCCTCGCGCCCATGCGTTGCGATGGTCGGCGCGCGCAATGCTTCGGCTGCGGCGGTCAAGCTGGCGCGGGAGTTCGCGGGTGCACTGGCAGAGGAAGGTATCGTTGTTGTTTCCGGCCTCGCCCGCGGGATCGACGGGGCCGCGCATGAGGGCGCTTTCCCGGCCACTATCGGCGTGATCGCCAGCGGGATCGACGTGGCATATCCGCCGCAACATGCCGAGTTGCAGGAGCGTATCGCAGGTGAAGGCCTGCTGCTGGCCGAACAACCGCCGGGCACGGAACCGCGCGGCAGCCACTTCCCCAGCCGCAACCGCATCATTGCGGGGCTGGCATTGGGGACGCTGGTGGTCGAAGCCGCGCCGAAATCCGGCTCGCTCATTACCGCACGGCTGGCGGGTGAAGCGGGAAGGGAAGTGATGGCGGTCCCCGGCAGCCCGCTGGATGCGCGTTCGCAAGGCTGCAACCAGCTGATCCGCGAAGGTGCGGTGCTGGTGCAAGCGCCCGAAGACGTGGTGGAACTGCTGAGCGGGTTCGACGGGCGGCCACGCTCAACCTTCCGCGAAGCTGTGGGTGTGATGGATTATGCGCCGGTGGAGCTTGTAGAGGCCGAACCGGCAGAGATCGGCGGTCTGCTCACCACCGCGCCGGTCGCAGTGGACGAGCTTATCCGCCAGTCGGGCGAGAGCGCCGCAGCGGTGCAAATGGCGTTGTTGGAGCTTGAAATATCAGGTGAATTGGTGCGACATGCAGGCGGGCGGGTATCGCTCGCTGGTTGAATCTCGACCGATGGGGGGAATGAATATGGATCGAAATGCGGACTTTGGCGGTTTCCTGGGTCAAGCAATCGATTTGGTCACGACCAATTCCCGGGCCTCTCTCCTGTTCATCGCAGTCGTGGGTGGGTTCAATGCGTTTGGTCTCATGATGGGACTGATCGACGGGAACGATTCAATCGCAGGTATCGGCTTCGGTTTTAGTATCGATGCGTCTGAGGGAATCACAGCGGCACTTTACCATCTTGCCACGGCTGCGCTCTCGATTGTCGCTTCTTATTTCTTGCTTATGGTCCTGCTTGCGAGCTGTGGCCGCCTGAGAGACAGGTCGACGCGCATCTGGGCCTATATCGGGATGTCCATCCTTATGGTGCTGGGCGCAGCGCTTGGAATGTTGCTGCTGATTGTGCCCGGGATCATTCTGCTGGTCCGCTGGTCTGCCGCCTCGGGCTTTCTGATTGGTGAAAGAGCCGGTGTGACAGAATCGCTGGGCCAGAGCTGGGAAGCGACAAGGGGCTATAGCTGGCCAATATTCTTTGCCTTTCTTGTGCTGATAGTCGGTTTCATGGTCGTCGCAGGCGTGATCGGCGGCGTGGCCGGATTCATCGGTAGCGATCTGATCATAGCGATTGCTTCGAGCGCAGCTGAAGCCGCGGGCAGTGTGCTCTCGCTTGCATTCGGGATCGGCGTCTTCACCCTCCTTCATGATGACAGCCAGCAGGTGAGCGAAGTCTTTTCCTGAGGCAAAGCGCGTTGAGAGATGCCGTCGAAACGATAGGAGCGCTAGCGGTTTCACTTGCAATGATTGCGTAGGGGAGATGGGGATGCACCAGAGCGCGCGTCATAGGATCGAAACAGTCGATTTCCTTCGCGAGGCTTGGCGATTGATGGTTGCGGCAAGCGTTCCGGTGATTGTCGTTGTTGGCCTGCTTTCATTGATTGGATTCGGCATCGACTATGTTGAAAATGCTAGCCTGAGCGACCAAGCCTATAATATCGCTTCATTCATTACTGGATACTATCTGACGATCGAAATGCTTCGAAAGGGCGGATTGCTGGGTGAAGGGTTGAAAGCCGGGATTTGGACCTACTTTGGCATTTCCCTGCTCAGCGGCCTTGCAATTCTTTTCGGGGCCCTGCTGTTGATAATTCCCGGACTTGTGCTGCTGATGAGGTGGCTTCCCGCCTACGGAATCGCACTGGCCGAAGGAACTGGTGTCATCGAAAGCTTGGAGAAATCCTGGGGCCAAACTCAAGGTCACTTTGCCGCTCTGTTCATCGCCTTCCTCGTGCCGGTATCGATGATGGTCATAGGTCTGGGAATCTACTTCCTTCCTGAATTGATAAGCGATCCCATGGTGGATATCTTTTCCGTCGTGCTAGCAAATATCTTGTTGGCAACCTTCAGCGCGACGATGACTGCGCTTGGCATTGCCAGCTATTCTTTGCTTGGAGGAAGGTTTGTCGAGGTGAGCGAGGTGTTCTCGTGAAGCCATGCACGAGAACCCCTCTTGACGAAATGCGAATCCCGACCCCACCTTCGCGCGTACGTACACGTATACGCGTAAGGGGCCTCTCAGACTTCCATGCAACTCGTCATTGTTGAATCGCCGGCCAAGGCAAAGACCATCGAGAAATATCTCGGCAAGGACTTCAAGGTCCTCGCATCCTACGGCCATGTCCGCGACCTGCCGCCGAAGGATGGCAGCGTCCGGCCTGACGAGGACTTCGCGATGGATTGGGAACTCTATCGCGACAAGCAGAGCCGCTTCAAGGAAATCGCCGATGCGGCCAAGAATGCCGACCGGCTCGTGCTCGCGACCGACCCTGACCGCGAGGGTGAAGCGATCAGCTGGCATGTCCAGGAACTGCTCAAGAAGCGCAAGGCACTGCCGACCAAGGTCGATCGGGTCACTTTCAACGCAATCACCAAGAATGCGGTGACGGAAGCGATGAAGAGCCCGCGCGATCTGGATACCGATCTGATCGACGCCTATCTCGCCCGCCGTGCGCTCGATTACCTGTTCGGGTTCACGCTTTCGCCGGTGTTGTGGCGCAAGCTGCCCGGCGCAAAATCGGCGGGTCGCGTGCAGTCCGTCGCACTGCGGCTGATCTGCGAGCGCGAGCACGAGATCGAGATATTCAAGCCGGAAGAATACTGGTCTGTCATCGCCCGGCTGGAGCAGGATGGCACCGAGTTCGAAGCGCGGTTGGTGCGCTTCAATGGCGAGAAGCTGGACAAGATGTCGCTTGGCAACGAGGGCAGCGCCCTGGCCGCCAAGGCCGCTGTCGAAGGCGCGCGCTTCACGATCGAGGATATCGAAACCAAGCCGCTCAAGCGCAATCCCGCGCCGCCGTTCACTACTTCGACCTTGCAGCAGGAGGCCGCGCGCAAGCTGGGTTTTTCCGCCAGCCACACCATGCGGTTGGCGCAGTCGCTCTACGAAGCGGGTGCGATCACATACATGCGTACCGATGGCGTGCAGATGGATCCGGGCGCGATCCATTCGCTGCGCGATGCCATCGCCGAGCGCTATGACAATGCATTCCTGCCGGAAAAACCGCGCTTCTATTCGACCAAAGCCAAGAACGCGCAAGAGGCCCACGAAGCGATCAGGCCGACCAATTTCAGCCGAGATCATGCCGGTTCGGGTGACGAAGCCAAGCTCTATACGCTGATCTTCAAGCGCGCGATGGCGAGCCAGATGTCCGCTGCGCAGCTTGAGCGCACAACCGTGACTTTGCGCGATCCGACCGGACAGCACGAGTTGCGTGCGACCGGTCAGGTGGTCAAGTTCCCCGGCTTCCTCGCGGTTTACGAAGAGGGGCGCGACAGCAAGTCCGATGAAGACGAGGAAGGTCTGCTGCCGGTGATGCACAAGGGTGATTGCCCGCTCAAGAAGGCGGTGGATGCCAATCAGCACTTCACCCAGCCGCCGCCGCGTTACTCCGAAGCCAGTCTGGTCAAGCGGCTGGAGGAGCTGGGAATCGGGCGTCCGTCAACCTATGCCTCTACCATCCAGACCCTGCGCGACCGCGATTATGTGCGGATGGAAAAGAATCGCTTCCATGCAGAGGAATCGGGTCGATTGCTGACGGCGTTCCTCGAACGGTTCTTCCCCACTTATGTCGCCTATGACTTCACCGCGGGGATGGAGGACGAACTCGATACGGTTTCGGATGGACGCGAAGCCTATAAGGACTTGCTCTCCAAGTTCTGGCGCGACTTCAAGCCCAAGGCCGATGAGGTGATGGAGAAGATGCCCTCGGAAGTGACAGAGGTGCTGGACGAATATCTCTCCGACTTTCTGTTTCCTCCGGTTGAAGGCGGTGGCGATCCGCGCGCTTGCCCACTGTGCCGCGATGAAGGCCGCGAAGGTGGCCGTCTAGCGCTGCGTGGCGGACGCTACGGAGCCTTTGTCGCTTGTGCCAATTACCCGGAATGCAAATATACCCGCCGCTTCGCGCAACCGGGCGCCGATGGCGGCAATGGTGACGATGATGGCGTGATGGGCACACACCCCGAAACGGGTGAAGAGATCCACCGCAAGACCGGCCGTTTCGGGCCTTACATCCAGATGGGCGAGGGCAAGGAGGCGAAACGCGCTTCGATCCCCAAGGACCTCGACGATTTCGATCTCGAATGGGCCGTCAAGCTGCTCGGTCTGCCCCGCATCGTGGGTGAGCACCCCGAAACCGGCAACGAGATCGAGGCCAATATCGGGCGCTACGGGCCGTATCTCCGGCATGACGGGAAATACGCCAAGCTCTCCTCTACCCGCGATGTGTTCGATACCGGCATGAATGCGGCGGTCGCGCTGCTGGCTGAAGCGGCCAACCGCAAGGGCGGCGGGCGCACCAAGGCCGAGCCGATCAAGACGCTTGGCGCCCATCCGACCAGCGGCGGAGAGATCAAGGTCATGCCGGGGCGCTATGGTCCCTATGTGACCGATGGCAATGTCAACGCGACGATCCCCAAGGATATCAAGCCCGAGGATATCGAGGCGGCCAAGGCTATCGAACTGATCGATGCGCGCGCGGCGAAAGGTCCCGCCAAGAAGAAGCGACGCAAGAGCCCGGCCAAAAAGAAAGCGGCTGCAAACAAGTAGTTTTCCTGTAATCTCCAGCCGATAGATGGTTTGGCTGGAGATGTTTCGATGATCTTGCGCTTTCTGACTCTTTGCCTTGCGCTGTGTGGATTGGCCCTGAGTCAGGGCGTGAAGGCAGAGGATGCCGGCACGCTCATTTCGGCCGAGCCGGTCGTCGATACGCCCCCTGGTTCGCAGGCCTGGCGCGTTACCTATTGGACGCGTAGCGAGAGCGACGAGCCACTCCGTGTCACAGGCGTTGTGATCGCGCCGCGGGAGGCGATGCCTCGCGCTCCGCGAAAAGTCGTCGCCTGGACACATGGGACGGCAGGCGTGGTGGAGCGCTGCGCGCCGTCCTCCAGTTCCGAGTTCTTCGCTTCCGTTCCTGCGCTGGGCGACATGATCCGTGCAGGCTATGTCGTGGTAGCGCCCGACTATCCTGGCTTGGGCAGTTCCATGCCGCACGGCTATCTTGCGGGTCGTGAAACCGGGCGCTCCGTCCTGGATGCGATTAGAGCCGCACGCCAGATTTCCGGTGCGGCGGCAGGCAATGATTTTGTCGTTTGGGGCGAATCGCAGGGCGGCCACGCGGCGCTTTGGACCGCGATCGAATCCCGCCATTATGCCAGGGAACTGAACCTGTTGGGCACACTGGCTGTCGCACCGCCGACCGACCTGCGCGAAAACCTGCGACAGGCAAGCGATCAGAATGCCCGCGCCTTGCTGGCAGCTTTCCTCACCTATAGCTGGTCTGAACGGTATGGGGCGCCGATGGACAGCGTATTCAACCGTATCGATCGGGGTGTCGCAACGCGGCTAGCAAGGAACAATTGCGTCAGGCTGGAAGCGAGCCCGCGGATTGGGACAATCCTTGGCATTCTCGCGATCCGCAATGCAATCAAGGACAAGGATATCGGCTCGCTGCCCGTTTGGTCGCGCCTCGCCCGGCGGAACAGTGTAAGTGCGCGCAAGGTTCCAGGTCCAATCTATATCGCGCAGGCAATCGATGACCCCATCGTTGCCTCATCGATCACCGCGAATTTTGCGCGCAAGCTTTGTCGGAAGGGCCGGGCAGTGCAATATGAATCCTTGCCGGGCAGCGATCACGCCAACAGCGGACGCAACAGCACAGGCTCCGCGCTGGCGTGGATCGCAAACCGCTTCGACGGGCGGCAGCCCAACAACAGCTGCCGGGCGCTATCCTTTATTCAGTGATCGTCACGTCGGGAATGGTGGCGAGGACAGTGTCGCCACATCCGATGATGATCTCGCGAATGCGTGGGTAGGGGGTGACCTCGCGATAACGCACCTCGGTCGGCGTTACGACTTGGGGCACCATTCCATCAGGGGACTTTGCTTCCAGGCGGAAGCGAAGGCCGGGGGGCATGGCTCGATCCGCCGGACCTGCAGTCAGCGAAACGCTGTATCCGGGCGTTGGCAGATCGACCTCGCCAGTGATGTTCAACGTCGGTTTGCTGCCCGGGCCAGGCATCCGGTCGATCCAAGCGTGCCAGTTGCGGCTCTCCAGAACCGGGCATCCCTTCACCGCCGGAGTATCAGGGGGCGTTTCCATCGGCGCACATGCGGCCAATGGAACGAGTGCAGCCAAGACGGGAAGACTTCGCATGACAGAAATCCTTTTGAAGAGAGGGGCATGGCCTGGCTAACATCACATGATGATTGCACTTTTGCAATCTAGTCAAGCTGGTATTGGCAGTCGGCTGCACGATTTGAGTACCACACTGGAAACCTCACGATAACCATTTTCCGCTCGTTTTCTGTTCACCATCCGGCGTTGGCAATTCGTCAAACTTTGGCCGTTAGTGATGATCCTTAAGTCAAAGGATAGTCGCAAGTGATCGAGATCGAAGTCCAGAATGAGACCCACCAGACGCAAGAGCGCCGGCGTTTTGCCGCCGTGCCGCGCATAGGTGAGGGGCTTCGCCTGCGTGAACCGGATGGCATGTGGGCAAGCTATGACGTGCTCGACGTGTGGTACCAGAAAGCCGAATATGGCGATATCTGGGTTCCCTACCTGCACGTCCGGATGACAGCGGGTGAAGCCGCAGCAGGCGAATCCGCCAATGGCTTTGCCGTTCAGTCGGAGGCCGTACCATTCACAATCTGATCAAACGCACGACCGGGCCGAATGCGGCGCAGGGTGAATCGAAGCTCGAAGGCAAGACGCTGGCCGAGAAGCTGGCGGCTACTCAGTTTGAACCCGACGAAGTCGAAGATTTTGAGGAAGTCGAGGAAGTAGCTGAATCGGCACCTCCGCAATCCGATCCAAGCGACACTGACGAGATCGTTCGCGCTGCCAAGGCGATGCGCGATAGCGTTGGTGCGGGACAGCAGGTGAGGGGCACGTGCCTGATCGTCGACGATAGTCGCGTGATCCGCAAGATTGGCAGCAAGATCGCTGCCGCGCTCGGCTACAAGGTGATCGAAGCCGAAAATGGCGAAGAAGCGCTGGCGCGCTGCAAACTCGGCATGCCCGAACTGATCCTCACCGATTGGCAGATGCCGGTCATGAGCGGTATCGAGTTCGTGACCCAGCTACGCGCGATCCCGACGCCGATTGCGCCCAAGGTCATGTTCTGCACTTCCAAGGGCAGCGCAAGGGATGTTCATGACGGTATCAAGGCTGGCGCCGACGATTATATCGTCAAACCGTTCGACGAAGCTGCACTGAAAGCCAAGCTCGAGAAACTGGGCCTCCACTGATCGAAGTCGCGGACCGCGCAAGGATCCTGCCGGTCCGGTCTCATAACCTCAAATATCCCACGACCAGGCTCGCGGCGAGGGCGGCCATGCTTGCCGCCAGCGCCCAGGCTGCGGGCCTTGCTGCAGAACGCCCATAGACGATCGTCACGCCCAGCTTGACCGTCATATTGGCGAGGATTGTGCCTGCAATCGCCAATGCAGCCAGTTCACTTGTGATTGTGCCCGGTTCCAGGCCGCCTGCTGTCACGATCGCGGCATCGACATCCATCGTACCCATCAGCAACAGCAGGACCGCAATGCCTTCCTGTCCGAAGCGGCCTTCAGCCCAGCGCGCTGCGATGGCGGCCAATGCAACAAAGGCAACGAAGCCGAGTGCCGGCAGCAGCGCGATTGGGTTGCCGGGCGGGGCAGGGCCTTCGCTGTGCGGAGCGCGCCGATAGAGCACGTAGGCAACCAGAGCGCCGACGATCAGCGCGGGCGACACGACCACCGCGAATGGTCGTAGCAAGGGCGCTGCAAGCACCGACACAAGCACGATCACGCGTAGATACATCACCGCTGTCGCCAGCGCGATCCCGGCATTTTCGGCCCCGCCGCCGGAACCCGCGCCAAGCTTTTGTGAAAGCGATTGGGTGACCGCAGTCGAGCTATAGGCGCCGCCGATTATGGCCGTTGCGATCGTGCCGCGGCGCGCGCCGAAAATCCGGTTCGCGGCATAGCCTATGAAGGAAAAGCCCGTTACGGCGACCACGACGAGCCAGAGCAATTGCAGGTCCCATGCCTCATAAGGGCCGTAGCGGCCTTCAGGCAGGAAGGGATAGACGGCTAGCGCGATCACGGCGTAGCGCGCGAGCGCCTTCACATCGTCCTCATCGAGCAGTCCGACAATGCGGTGCATTTCGCTGCGCAAGGCCAGGATCAGCGTCACGACAGCAGCCCCGGCGACGGCCAGAGTCGGCTCGCCCGATCCGCCCAGGAAGCCCAGCGCCACCGTCAACAGAGCCGCGACCGCGGATGTCGCATCAGGGCGCCCGTCGCGCAGTACCGACCGCGAATAACCGATGGCGATGATCGCAACCATGCCTGCGACGATCGCGCCGGCGATGAAGCCAAAGCCCAGTCCGTTGACTACGCCGCCAAGGGCACCTGCAAGGCCAATCAGGGTGAAAGTGCGGATGCCCGCTACGCGCGATCCCTCGACCTCGCCGCGCAATGTCCAGCCGCGCTCGATCCCGACCAGCAGTCCGGTCGCGAGGCCGGATCCCAGGTCGAGTATCTGATCTGCCGGTAGCATGGCTGATCTATCTCACACCTGCGCGGTTCAACGGACCCAGTCGAGCCCGATTTCCTCGAAGACCTCGCGGCTTTCGGCCCAGTTCTCGTCAACTTTCACGTGCAGGAAGAGGTGAACCTTCTGGCCGAGTATCTCTGACAATTCCTTGCGTGCCGCTTCGCCGATTGCCTTGATCCGGCTGCCTCCTTTGCCAAGCACGATCGGTCGCTGGCTTTCGCGCCCGACCACGATCTGCTGGTGGATTTCGACGCTGCCGTCCTTGCGCTGCGTATAGCTTTCCGGGCGCACGGCGCTGTCATAGGGCAGCTCTTCGTGGAGCTGCTGGTAGAGCTGCTCGCGCGTGATTTCGGTCGCCAGCAAGCGCTCGCTGGCGTCAGAAACCTGGTCTTCGGGATACATCCACACGCCGTCCGGCATCATCTTGGCGAGCGCTTCCTTCAATTCAGGGACGCCATCACCAGTCAATGCAGAGATGAAGTAGATTTCGACGAAATCGACCTTCCCGGAGAGTTCTTGCGCAAGTGCCAGAAGCGGTTCCTTCTTCGCACGATCGACCTTGTTGAGCACCAGGATCTTGCGCTCAGGTCGCTTGGCGAGCGCTTCGATCAGTGGTTCAAGCTCGTGCCGTCTTTGCTTGATGGGGTCGACGATCAGCAGCAGGGCATCTGCGCTCTCGGCGCCTTCCCAGGCGGCGCTTACCATTGCCCGGTCGAGCCTCCGCCTGGGAGCGAAAATACCGGGCGTATCGACCAGGATCATCTGTACCGGCCCAAAGAGGGCTATTCCCAGCATGCGCGCGCGTGTGGTCTGCGCCTTGGCGGAAGTGATCGCGACTTTCTGACCGACCAGCTGGTTTACCAGTGTGGACTTGCCCGCATTGGGCGCTCCGATCACGGCCACGACACCGCATTGGGTGGGGGCAGGCTCGTTCATGCGTATTTCTCCATGAAGGCTTTGGCGGCGCGCTTTTCAGCTTCCTGTTTGTTGGTCGCCGTGCCGTCCGCCTCGCCGACATTCTTCACGCTTACACGGACAGTGAAACGCGCGGCGTGATCCGGCCCTTCGCGGTTGACCAAGACATATTCCGGCTGTTTGCGGCCATTGCCCGCCGCCCATTCCTGCAGAGCGCTCTTGGGATGCTTTGCGTGACCGGCATCGCCCGCAAACTCTTCGGCCCACAGCGAGCGAACAAGATCGCGCGATTCGGAAAATCCGCGCTCGAGAAAACTCGCGCCAAGCAGGGCTTCCATCACGTCGCCCAGGATGTTTGTGCTTTCCCTGCCACCATCCTCGCGCGCTTGCTTGCCCAGGATCATGTGGTCGGCCACGCCAATCCGCCGGGCAATGCGGGCGCAAGTCGCGCGGCTGACGAGGGCGTTGAGCCTTTGTGAGAGCTTACCCTCCGGCGCATCGACCTTCTCATAAAGCCATTCCGCTACGCAGAGGCCCAGGACCCGGTCGCCAAGAAATTCGAGACGTTCATAGTCGACGGTGGAATCGTGGCTGCCGTGGGTAAGGGCCTCAACCCACAGCGGCTCTTCGCGAGGCTCAATCCCGATGCCGGCAAACCAGTCCAGCGTATCTTGCGAGAGCGTGCTCATATTCCCTCGAGCATTCGGTTCCAGCGCGCCGCGGTGAACCAGGTCCAGGGCCGGATGTAGCTCGCGCTGCCATCGGTCGACCACATCATTATCGTTGCGCGGCCGACCAGATTGTCTTGCGGAACCAGACCCACACCGCCTCCAGGGACGGCGGGATAGCGGCTGTCCTGCGAATTGTCGCGATTATCGCCCATCACGAACATGCGCCCATCGGGCACTATGACGGGGCCATAGTCGTCCGCATACTCAGCGCCGAAATCGAGCACATTGTAGGTCTTGCCGGATGGCAGGGTTTCGCGGAATTGGGCGTAGCGACATTCCGGCTCGCCATCTTCGTTCGTGTCCGGCACCGCGCCGCTTGCACAGCTGGTGTTGGGCGAAACGGGAATCGTGAAATCCTCGATCCGCTCCTTCGGCACGGGCTGGCCATTGAGCACGATCTGGCCGTCGCGCATTTCCACGGTATCACCGGGCAGGCCGATCACCCGCTTGATATATTCCGTCCCGTCGACCGGGTGCTCGAAGATCACAACGTCGCCGCGAGCTGGCTGACCGGCGAGCACACGGCCCGGGATCAGGGGCAAGTCAAACGGCAGCGAATTGCGCGTGTAACCATAGGGCCATTTGGCGGCCAGCAGGTAGTCCCCATCCCATAGGCGCGGCAACATGCTCTCGCTGGGAATTGAAAATGGCGCGAAAACGAAACTGCGGAAGATCAATACTACCGCCGCAAGTTTCAGAACGAAGAATGCAAAGCTGCCAAGAGATTCCGATTTCTCGTCGGTCTTTTCGGCTTGTGCATTCGTATCTTGGGTCTTTCCATCCATCGCTGACGTCCCTAGTCGCGACTTGACCGCCAAGGAAGGGTTTTTGCAATGACGGACCGGATCGACACCGCCTGGAACACGCTCGGCTCGCTGCCGCAGAAGACGCTGCAGCAGCTGTTCGAGCAAGACGGGCGCGTCGAAGCGCTTAGTGGACGGATCGAATGGAGTTCGGAAGAGGGAAGCTCCGGCATCCTGTTCGACTGGTCGAAAACGCATCTCTCGGATGATTTGCTCGACGGATTCGAGACGCTGGCCGGGGCTTGCGATTTTACAAGTAAGCGAGCGGCGCTGCTGGCGGGCGAACATATCAATGTGACCGAGGACCGCGCCGCAACCCACACGGCCGAGCGCGGCGTGGGCGCGGAGCCGGCAGTGGAAGAAGCTGTGGCGCTCCATGCCCGGATGCGGCTGCTGGTCGAGGCGATCCACCAGGGCGCTCTGGGTGAAGTCAACCATCTGATCCATATCGGTATTGGCGGGAGCGCGCTGGGCCCCGCGCTGGCTGTGGATGCACTCACCCGCGACCTCAAACTGGTCGATGTCCATGTCGTCTCGAATATTGACGGTGTCGCGCTGGAGCAGGCCTTTGATGCGTGCGATCCGGCGACCACCATGGTCGCGGTTGCCAGCAAGACTTTCACCACGATCGAAACCATGACCAATGCGCAAAGCGCGCTCAAATGGCTGGCGGACAATGGCGTTTCCGATCCATCGGGCCGCGTGGTGGCGCTCACCGCCAGCCCCGAGAAGGCGGTCGAATGGGGTGTCGACGAGACGCGCATCCTGCCCTTCGCGGAAAGCGTGGGTGGGCGCTATTCGATCTGGTCATCGATCGGATTCCCGGTCGCGCTGGCCGTAGGGTGGGACGAGTTCGAGGCTATGCTGGCTGGCGCGCGCGCGGTGGACGAGCATTTCCGCGACAATGACGGGCGCGACAATCTGTGCCTGCGCGCGGCCTTCGCTGACCAATATTACACGCGCTTGCGTGGCTGCCAGACGCGCGCAGTCTTCGCCTATGATGAGCGGCTTGGCCTGTTTCCCGACTATCTCCAGCAGCTCGAGATGGAGAGCAATGGCAAGCGCGTGCTGACTGATGGCTCTCCTGTAACTGGACCGACCGCGCCGATCACCTGGGGAGGGGTGGGGACCGATGCGCAACACGCCGTGTTCCAGCTATTGCATCAGGGCACGCATCTGATTCCGGTCGATTTCATTGCCAGCATCGCGCCGGGAGATGCGCTCGATCCGGCGCATCACGCCATCCTTCTCACCAATTGTTTTGCGCAAGGGGCGGCGCTGATGGCGGGCGGAAATATGGCAGGGGATGGGAAAGATCCCGCGCGCGCATTCCCGGGCGACCGGCCCAGTGCAACCATGCTGTGCGACGATCTCGATGCGACGACGCTTGGCGCGCTGATCGCCTTCCACGAACACCGTGTGTTCGCCAATGCCGTGCTGATGGGGATTAACCCCTTCGATCAGTTCGGTGTCGAGCTGGGCAAGAAAATGGCCAAGGACATCGAAGCTGGCGGCGCAGAGTTCGATGCCAGCACGACGGCTCTGCTGGCGAAGGCGGGGTTGGGCTAAGCCTCAGTGAACCGCGCGGCGGTAAAGATGCCAGGTCGCATGGCCCAGAACCGGCAACACCAGAAACAGGCCGAGAAACAGCGGTAGCATCGCCAGGAACAGGCAAAGTGCGACCAATGCCGCCCAGGCAAGCATCACCGGCTTGTTCAGTTGAACGACCCGCACGCTGACTATCATTGCGGTAACGAAATCGACGTCCCGGTCTATCAGCATCGGCATGCTGACGACGGTGAGCGAAAAGAAGGCCAGGGCAACCAGGCCGCCGACGGTACTGCCTACCAGCAGCATCAATAATCCGTCCTGCGACATCAGGGTCGCCAGTGGATCGGAGCCTAGACCTGCCTGTCCGAGAAAGATTCCGAAAATCCCGTGGGCAAGGATGATCCAAAACGAGAAGATGACGAAGGCAATCACCCCGATGAAGGGCAATTGGTCGTCGCCTCGCCCGCGAACCGCGAGCAGGATCGAGGGCCAATGCATGGGTAGCCCATCCTCGATACGGCGGCTCACTTCATACAGTCCCGCCGCAGCAAAAGGTGCGAGTAGGGGAAACCCCGCTGCAGCCGGTATCAGCCACGCCATCTCACCGCGCTCCGTCAGCGCGAAATAGAGATAAATCCCTGCAGCAATGAAGAAGCCTGAAAAGAACAGTCCGAACACGGGTTGTTTGCGAAAGTCTCGCCCGCCCGCCACGATTGCTTTCCACAGATCCACCATTGCGAGATTTGTCGAGACCGTGACAGATGCGACCTGGGCCTGTCCTGCCGTTACCATGCTTCCTCTCCCTTGCCGGGCTCCCGAGAGGGGATGGTGCTACAAAGCCTTCGCATCATCAAGCTTCTCGGTAAGGCTTACGGCACGGCAAGACGGCGATTTCCTTTGACATTTTGCACTGCAGCATCCACATGCGCGCCATCGAGACGCAAGGCAGCGTGAACCGGCGGATAAAGAAAACACCGCCCCGGCCGCGTTTCGGTTGATTTTCCAAGGACTTCCCAATTCACGCGGGTCGTTTGAGACACCCGCGCCGCGCGATGAATCCGCCCGGATTCCATCTGCGCGCCGCATATATTGCGAGTTTACATGACACAGTTTTCCGACCTTGGGCTGTCACAGCCCGTATTACAGGCCCTCGACATGAAGGGCTACAACACGCCGACCCCGATCCAGGAACAGGCGATCCCCGCCGTGCTGGAGGGGCGTGACCTGCTGGGTATCGCCCAGACCGGCACCGGCAAGACCGCGGCTTTCATGCTGCCCGGCATCGATCGGTTGCGCGAAAGCGACAACCGCATCCCGTTCAAGAGCTGCCGTATGCTGGTGCTCGCGCCGACGCGCGAACTGGCGGGGCAGATCGCCCAGGCGGCCAAGGATTATGGAGCGCTGGCAGGCCTCAAGGTGCACAGCATCGTTGGCGGCACTTCGGTCAGCAAGGATCGCAACAAGCTGCACCGCGGCACCGATATTCTCGTCGCGACGCCGGGGCGGCTGCTCGACCTGATCGACCAGAAGGCGTTCAATCTTTCGGGCATCGAAATCCTTGTGCTCGACGAGGCTGATCAGATGCTCGATCTTGGCTTCATCCATGCGCTGCGCCGTATTCACCAATTGGCGCCGGCAGAACGGCAGACGCTGTTCTTCAGCGCCACCATGCCGAAGGCGATCAGGGAACTGGTTGGCGCCTATTGCAACGATCCGGTCCAGGTATCTGTGACGCCCGAAAGCACGACTGCGGAACGTATCGACCAGTATCTCTTCATGGTGCAGGCGGACGAGAAGCAATCACTGCTCGAACTGATCCTGTCCGAACGCCATCAGGTGCCGGGCAAGTTCGAGCGCGTCCTGATTTTCACCCGGACCAAGCATGGCGCTGACCGTGTGGTGAAGAAACTGGGCCAGCGCGGCATTCCCGCCAACGCGATCCACGGCAACAAAAGCCAGCCGCAGCGCCAGCGCGCGCTCGATGAGTTCAAGCGGGCCAAGACGCCGATCCTGGTGGCGACCGATGTTGCCGCGCGCGGGATTGACATTCCGGGCGTCAGCCACGTGATCAATTACGAACTGCCCAATGTGCCGGAACAATATGTCCACCGGATCGGCCGTACCGCGCGTGCGGGCAAGGACGGCATTGCGATTGCCTTCTGCGCTGAGGACGAACGCGCTTACCTCAAGGACATCCGCAAGACGACCGATGCCGAGTTCGAGCGTCTGGCATTGCCGGACAACTTCCGCGCAGTGGTGGAAGGTGTCGGCCCGACCAAGCCTGCTCCCAAGCAACAGCGCCAGCGAGTAAGCGCGAAGCCGCGCGGCGGCGCCGTTTCAGACGGACAGCAGCGCAAGCCCAAGCGCAAGCATCCGTCACGCGCAGGCAAGCCTCATCGTGAGGGCGGTCAGCCTGGCGGTCAGCGTAGCGGAGAGAATCGGGGCAGCCGCAATGCCAATCGCCGCCGGGGCAGGGGCGGGCAAAGGCGCTCCGCCCAGTCGTAACCTGTTGCGCGCCCATGATGGGCGCGCGCGAGCTGCCTTCGTATAGTTGCGCGCTTAATCGCGGCTGCGCGGGTTGGGCAGGGCGCGTTCATCTTCGCTCATCCTGCCGCGCGGTACGATGAACTCGAGCCGCAGGCCGGACGGCTCACGGATCATCATGTGCGTCGTTGGGCCATCGCCCAGAAACTCGGGTGCGAACTCGATCGTGACGCGCGGGTGTTGTTCAAAGCGATGATGCAATTCGTGCAGCGTGGTCAGGTCGCGCACAGTAATCGCCATGTGGTGCAGGCCGACGTTGCTCTTGCGATCGAATGGCGTGGCCGTGGCGGGATCTGTCACGCGCCACAGTGTGACAAACATCTCGCCATTGGTGACGAAGATAGCAGGATAGTCGGGGTCACCGCCCGCGCGTTGCCAGCCCAGCGTTTCGGTGAAGAAATCCGCGCTGGCTTCCAGGTCGCTCACCGCAAACCCGATGTGATTGAGACCTAGCGTCTCGGCTTCCTGCCTGGCTGACGTTTCTTCCTCGGCTGACAGTGGGCCGGCTATTGTGAGAGCGAGGGCCGCAAAGGCTCCACTCGCAAGTTTCGCAGAAATCATCCCATCCCTCCATTGACCTCTTGAAGCTAGTCCAAGCCGCCACAGCGGCAAGCTGCAGCCGACGAGCGGCCGATCCGCTTGGACGAGCGCCAATGCGGCTTGCGGTAACCTGCGCCGCGCACTCGCCGAATAGCCATCAAACCCGTGGCTGCCGTGCGCGGAGCTTGGCAATCCCGACTTGGCTCGCCATATCGAACCGGCAAAAGGAGCTGCCCTCAATGGCTGAATACGACTACGATCTCTTCACGATAGGCGCTGGTTCAGGCGGTGTGCGGGCAAGCCGTGTAGCGGCCTCGTACGGAGCGAAAGTGGCGGTCGCGGAAGAACACAGGGTCGGCGGAACCTGTGTGATACGCGGTTGCGTACCCAAGAAGATGCTCGTCTATGGTTCGATGTTCGCTGAGGAGTTGGGCCATGCGGAAAATCTCGGCTGGACCATTGAAGGAAAGCGTTTCGACTGGGCGGCCCTGCGCGATTTCGTGAACGGCGATGTGGACCGGCTGGAAGGTCTCTATGGCCAGACGCTGGCAAGCCATGAGGTGGAGCTCTTTGCCGAACGGGCCACTATCACGGGTCCGCATAGCGTGCGTCTCGACAGCGGGCGTGAAGTCACCGCGAAATACATCCTCGTTGCCACCGGATCATGGCCTGCCATGCCTGATTTTCCAGGTGTCGAACATTGCATCAGCTCCAACGAAGTGTTCCATCTCGAAGAACAGCCGCATTGCCTGATGGTCGTCGGTGGCGGGTATATCGCGATGGAGTTCGCCGGGGTCTTCAATGCGCTCGGCAGCGAAGTTACGGTGGTCAACCGGACCGATCGGATCCTGCGGAGCTATGACGAACAGATCGTCGAGCGGATGCTGCATATCGCCATGGGGCGGGGCATCGATTTCCGTATGCACAGCCAGATTCAGCGGGTCGACAAATCGGATGACGGCTGCCTGCTGGTCGATCTGGGGGAAACCAACCCGGTCAAGGTCGATCAGGTACTGATTGCGACCGGTCGTACGCCCAAGACGACTGGGCTAGGGCTGGAAAATGCAGGTATCGAACTGGGCAAGGGCGGGGCAATTCCGGTCGATGAATACAACCGCACAAGTTGCGAGAGTATCTATGCCGTGGGCGATGTGACCGACCGTGTGCAGTTAACTCCGGTCGCGATCCGCGAAGGCCATGCCTTTGCCGACACGGTGTTTGGCGGCAATCCGCGAACCATCGACTATTCCGCCATTCCCAGCGCAGTGTTCAGCCAGCCGCCGCTCGCAGGTGTCGGCATGACGGAGGCAGAGGCACGGCGCAATTATGGCGATGTGAAGGTCTATTCCTCTGACTTCCGGCCGATGAAGAACATCTTTTCGCCCCATCCCGAGCGCGGCCTTTACAAGATGATCGTCGATGAAACTTCGGAGAAGATCCTCGGCATTCACATGATTGGGCCTGAATCTCCCGAGATTTTGCAAGTTGCAGCAGTCGCATTGAAAGCCGGGCTGACGAAGCAGGCTTTCGACGATACCGTGGCGCTGCACCCGTCGATGGCCGAGGAACTCGTGCTCCTCAAGTAGTTAGTTGCAATATGCAACTTAATGTCCTAATCTCGCGTTCAAGGGAGATTGGGAATGGCAGGCACTGTACTGGTAACGGGCGGGACGGGATATATCGGCGGCGAGGTCATCGACCAGTTGCTCGGGCGCGGCTACACCGTCCACACCACTGTCCGGAACTCGGCCAAGAGCGAGCCGCGCTTGCGCGCCCGCTGGCCCGAAGCGGGCGAGCGGCTGAAGATCTTCCAGGCGGATTTGATGAGCGATGACGGCTGGGCCGATGCCAATGCGGGCTGCGACGCCGTGGCGCATGTCGCTTCGCCGTTCCCACTCGGCATTCCCAAGGACAAGGACGAACTCGTCGTCCCCGCGACAGAGGGCACGTTGCGAGCTCTGCGTTTCGCCAACGCTGCCGGGATCAGACGCTTCGTGCAAACAAGCTCTGCCGCAGCCATCGCCTATGGTCAGCCCGAGAAGGATCATTTCGACTACACAGACTGGACCAATCTGACCGCAGGTGTGCCGCCTTATATCGAGTCCAAGACGGTTGCGGAGCGCAGCGCGCGCGACTGGGTCGCCGCCAATGCTCCCGACATGGTGTTCTGCTCGGTCAATCCGGTTGCGGTGTTCGGACCGGTTTATAATGACGACCTCTCGACCAGTATCGAGATGGTCAAACGCATCATCGATGGATCGATCCCGCTGATCCCCAACATGGGCATATGCGTCACCGACGTGCGCGACGTGGCAAAGGCGCATGTCGCGGCCATAGAAGCACCTGCAGAGAAGGTGCGCGGCGAGCGGTTCCCGACTTCGACCAAATTCCTCTGGATCGCGGAAATGGCGGATGTGCTGCGCCAGCGTGCGCCGGAGATCGCGGGCAAGGTTCCCACGCGCCGAATGCCCGATTGGCTGGTGCATGTGCTGTCGGTCTTCATGCCCGAAATGAAGCAGATCAAACCCGAACTCGGCAATGTGCGCGACGTTTCGGGCAGGCATAGTGAGGAAGTGTTGGGTTTCACTTTCATCCCTGCCGAACAGACACTTGAAGATACGGCGCGCAGCCTGGTCCAACTCGGTATCGTGAAGGTCTGAACCTAGCCGATCCGGTAAGGCACCACGCCGCGATTGTCGGGATCGACTTCGATTGCGCGGTCGCTGGGCGGGAAGGCACGCTGGTCGCAATCTGCGCGCGGACAGATACGGCATGAAATCCCGATAGGGGTGACAGATCGTCCCGATGCAATGTCCAGCCCATCGGCATAGATGAACTCGCCAGCATGTTGCACTTCGCAGCCCAATGCCACGGCGTAGCGGCGCGGCGGGCGTTCGAATGTGCCGGAGGGTTTCACCAGCCCCTTGGCCATCGAGACATACCGTAGCCCGTCGGGCGTTTCCGCCAGCTGCACCAGGATACGGTCGGGCACGGCGACGGCTTCATGCACGATCCACAGCGGGCACGCGCCGCCGAACCGCGCGAATTGCAGGCGCGTGGCGCTATGCCGCTTGGTGATATTGCCTGCCATGTCGACCCGGCAGAAGAAGAAGGGCACTCCGCGCGCGCCCTCGCGTTGCAAGGTCGATAGCCGGTGGCAGGTCTGTTCGAAGCTCGTGCCGAAGACTTGCGCCAGCCGGTCGATATCGTGGCGCAGGCTGCGCGCGGTACGGCGGAAATCCTCATAGGGCATCAGCAGCGCGCCCGCCGCGTAGTTGCTCAGCCCCACGAACAGTAGCTGCCGTGTCGCGGCGTTCTTCAATCTTGCGCCTTCGACGACGCCGAGGATTTCGTCACGCAGCGCCAGCGAAACGAGCTGATGCGCGAGCTGAAAGCGGCGGCTTTCGGCAGGCTGGCCGGGATCGATCACCAGATGGCTCATCTCCGCATCGAAGCTGCGGATGCCTGCCTGGCCCGAATAGATCAGCGAGATCGACAGCGCCTGCCGCAAATGGTTCTCGATCGCTTCCACGCTGGGGGAGGGGGAGCTGCCGCGCAATTGCCCCGCCAGCGCTTCGGCCGCCCGATCGAGCCTATCGACATAGTTGTTCGAGAAGTGGAACCAGTCTCGCACCTCCTCCCAAGGCAGGCGCGCACCATCCGCGCTGTCGACCGATAGCGCCTCGTCGACCATTTCCAGCCGCTGACCCGCGCGGCGATAGGCTTCGTGCAATGAGACGAACCGTTCGGCCAGAACGGGTTGCTGCTCAACCATTCGTGCAAGCTGGTCAGGTTCGATTGGTTCGGCAAAGATCGGATCGGCAGAGGCTTCGCGTAGCGCGACGATCAATTGTTCTGTGCCATCGGTATCGAGGTCTTGCCAATCGATCGGGAACAGATCGGCCAGCCGTTCGATCAGTGCATTGGTGAGCGGGCGCTGGTCGTTTTCAAGCTGCGAGAGGTAAGAGGCGCTAACGCCCATCTTCTCGGCCAGTTCGGCCTGCCGCATAGCATGCGTATCGCGCAGCTTGCGCAGGCGGGCCCCGGCAAAAAGGCGTCTGCGAGTGGACATGTCTCCGGCATAGTTTGCAAAGTGGGACTTTGCAACTTTACAACTTTGCATTGGACTTGCGCATTGACCCCCGCCAACAGGAAGGTTCCAAGCAATTGCTTTCGGGGAACGCATGTCCGCAAACATCGCTGAAATGGAACGACGCCGGAATGCCGCACATCTGGGCGGAGGGCAGAAACGCATCGATGCGCAGCATGCCAAGGGCAAGCTGACCGCGCGCGAACGGCTCGAGATTCTGCTCGACGAAGGTTCATTCGAAGAACTCGACACCTATGTCGAACATGACTGCATCGATTTCGGCATGGAGACCCAGCGTGTGCCTGGCGATGGCGTCGTCACCGGATCGGGAACGATCAACGGCCGTCTGGTCTATGTCTTCAGCCAGGATTTCACTGTGTTCGGCGGTTCGCTGTCGAAGCGCCATGCCGAGAAAATCTGCAAGGTGATGGACACGGCGATGAAAGTCGGCGCGCCGGTGATCGGCCTCAATGACAGCGGCGGCGCGCGCATCCAGGAGGGCGTGGCCTCGCTGGGTGGCTATGCCGAGGTATTCCAGCGCAACGTGCTGGCATCGGGCGTGGTGCCGCAGATCAGCCTTATCATGGGGCCATGCGCGGGCGGGGCAGTCTATTCGCCGGCCATGACCGATTTCATCTTCATGGTGAAGGACAGCTCCTACATGTTCGTGACGGGGCCAGACGTGGTGAAGACCGTCACCAATGAAGTCGTGACGCAGGAGGAACTGGGCGGCGCCGTAACGCATACGACCAAGACTTCGGTGGCGGACGTCGCGTTCGAGAACGATATCGAAGCGCTGATTGCGACGCGCAGTTTCGTCGACTTCCTGCCGTTGTCGAACCGCGAGCCGGTGCCGGAACGCCCGACTTCCGATCCGTGGGACCGCGAGGAGATATCGCTCGACACGCTGATCCCGGATAACGCCAACCAGCCCTATGACATGCATGAGGTGATCCGGAAGGTGCTCGACGAGGGCGACTTCTTCGAGGTTCAGCCCGCCCACGCAGGGAACATCATCTGCGGATTTGGCCGGGTGGAGGGACGCACGGTGGGCGTCGTGGCGAACCAGCCGATGGTGCTGGCGGGCGTGCTCGACATCAATTCCTCGAAAAAGGCCGCGCGTTTCGTGCGCTTCTGCGATGCCTTCGAAATCCCGATCCTGACCTTCGTCGATGTGCCCGGCTTCCTTCCCGGCACCGCGCAGGAGCACAATGGCATCATCAAACATGGTGCGAAGCTGCTGTTCGCCTATGCCGAAGCGACTGTGCCCAAGATCACCGTCATCACCCGCAAGGCCTATGGCGGGGCCTATGACGTGATGGCCTCGAAGCATTTGCGCGGCGATTTCAATTATGCCTGGCCGACGGCAGAGATTGCCGTGATGGGTGCGAAGGGCGCGACCGAGATCATCCACCGCGCCGATCTGGGCGATGCAGACAAGATCGCGGCCCAGACCAAGGAGTATGAAGACCGCTTCGCCAATCCCTTTGTGGCGGCGAGCCGGGGCTATATCGACGAAGTGATCCACCCGCATTCGACGCGGCGGCGCATTGCGCTGGGGCTCAGGAAGCTGCGTGGCAAGCAACTCGAAAATCCCTGGAAGAAGCATGAC
This sequence comes from Altererythrobacter sp., assembly GCF_050299635.1. Classification (NCBI taxonomy): domain Bacteria; kingdom Pseudomonadati; phylum Pseudomonadota; class Alphaproteobacteria; order Sphingomonadales; family Erythrobacteraceae; genus Altererythrobacter; species Altererythrobacter sp. Next base: position 3,233 of record NZ_JBNKWF010000014.1, on the reverse strand, counting down.
AATATCCCCCTCTGACAAGCGAGCGCTATTGTTCGCGGCCGGCACCATCGTGGGGGCGACCCTCTATTTTTGGTTGAGGTATTTTTGATGAAACTCGGACGCATGAACCATCTGGGCTATGCCGTGCCCGATATCGACACGGCGATTGCGCATTATCGCGACGTGATGGGTGCGACACTGATCACAGAGCCCTTCGACATGCCCGAGCAGGGCGTGCGCGTCTGCTTCGTCCATACACCTAGCCATGGCGAGGGATCGGACGGAACGGAAGGCACACAGGTCGAATTGCTCAGCCCGCTCAGCGAAGAAAGCCCAGTCACCGGTTTTCTCGCCAAGAACCCGCTCGGCGGGCAGCATCACGTCTGTTTCGAAGTGCCCGATATCGATGAAGCGCGTGCCTATTTCGAAGGAATCGGCAAGCGCATTCTCGGCCCCACGCGCATCGGCGCGCACGGGACGCCGATCTTCTTCGTCCATCCCAAGGATATGATGGGCATGCTGACTGAAATCATGGAAACGCCCAGGGAGGGGCATTGATGAGCTACGAACACATCCTCGTCACCAGTGACGGACCGGTAACGACCATCACGCTCAACCGGCCCGACCGGCTGAACGCGTGCCCGCCCGAGATGGCGGAGGAAATCCGCGATGCGCTCGGCGCAACCGGCGATGCGCGCTGTTTCCTCATCACCGGGGCGGGGCGCGCCTTCTGTTCTGGAGCAGACCTTGCCAGTACGGGCGACCGCGCCGTAGCGGGCGGGCGCGGTTCCTACGATGCCCTGTCGAAGAGCTATAATCCGCTGATCATGGAAATGACGCGATGCCGCGCACCTATCGTCGCTGCGGTCAACGGCCCCGCTGCCGGTATCGGATGTTCGATCGCTCTGGGTGCAGATTTCGTGATCGCCGCCAACAGCGCCTATTTTCTCCAGGCTTTCGTGAATATCGGTCTGGTGCCCGACGGTGGGGCGAGCTGGATGCTGCCGCGGCTGATCGGCAAGGCGCGAGCAACCGAGATGATGATGCTGGGTGAGAAGATCCCGGCCGAAAAGGCCGAGAGCTGGGGCCTGATCTACAAGGCGGTCGAGGACGAAGCGCTGGCAGATGAGGCCGGTGCGCTCGCCGCACGGCTTGCCAATGGGCCTACGGTGGCGCTGGGCCAAATGCGGGAGAACCTGATCCGCGCGCTGCAGAGCGACTACGCTTCGGGCCTCCACCAGGAAGCCGTGGGGCAATGGCGTGCGGGAGGCAGCATGGATGCGCGTGAAGGCATCGCGTCCTTCCTCCAGAAGCGCAAACCGGAGTTCAAGGGCGAGTAAGATGGCCGACATCGAAGACTGGAAGGCGCTGGCTGACAAGGAAGTCAAAGGGCGAGATCTGACCTGGCACACGCCTGAGGGCTTCGACATCAAGCCGCTCTACACGGGCGAGGACACGAGCGATCCCGGCCTTCCCGGCTTCGCGCCGTTCACGCGCGGAGTGAAGGCCAGCATGTATGCGGGCCGCCCCTGGACGATCCGGCAGTATGCCGGCTTCTCGACCGCCGAGGAATCCAACGCCTTCTATCGCCGCAATCTCGCCGCCGGTCAGAAGGGCCTTTCAGTTGCTTTCGACCTTGCGACCCATCGCGGTTACGATTCTGACCACCCTCGCGTGGTGGGCGATGTCGGCAAGGCAGGTGTCGCGATCGACACCGTGCGCGACATGGAGATCCTGTTCGACCAGATCCCGCTCGACACAATGAGTGTGTCGATGACGATGAACGGCGCCGTCATTCCGGTGCTCGCATTCTACATCGTCGCAGCCGAGCGGCAGGGCGTGTCGCAGGACAAGCTTTCGGGGACCATCCAGAACGACATCCTGAAAGAGTTCATGGTCCGCAACACCTATATCTATCCGCCCGAGCCATCGATGCGGATCGTTTCGGACATCATCGCATATACTTCGGCCAACATGCCGAAATTCAACTCTATTTCGATCTCCGGCTATCACATGCACGAGGCCGGGGCGACGGCTGTGCAGGAGCTCGCCTTCACCATCGCCGACGGCAAGGAATATGTCGAACGCGCCTGCGCTGCAGGACTCGATATAGATGCCTTCGCCGGGCGGCTCTCTTTCTTCTTCGGAATCGGCATGAATTTCTTCATGGAGGTGGCGAAGCTGCGCGCCGCGCGTACGCTGTGGTACCGCGTGATGGACGGGCTGGGCGCCAAGAGCGAACGCTCCAAGATGCTTCGCACCCACTGCCAGACGAGCGGCGTCTCGCTGCAAGAACAGGACCCTTACAACAACGTCATCCGCACCACGGTGGAGGCGATGGCCGCGACTTTGGGCGGGACACAGAGCCTGCACACAAACGCACTTGACGAGGCCATAGCGCTGCCGACCGACTTCTCCGCCCGTATCGCGCGCAATACGCAGCTGGTGCTGCAGGAAGAAAGCGGCATCTGCAATGTCGTCGACCCGCTTGGCGGCAGCTATTACATCGAAGCGCTGACTTCCACTCTGGTCGAAGAGGCTGAAAAGCTGATTGCCGAAGTGGACGAAGCTGGCGGGATGACCGCCTATGTCGATACCGGCGCGGCCAAGGCCGCGATCGAACAGGCCGCTGCCGCCAAGCAGGCGAGCGTCGACAAGGGCGAGACGGTTATCGTCGGCGTCAACAAATACCGGCTCGCTCAGGAAGAGCATCTCGACACGCTGGAGGTGGACAACCACGCTGTGCGCCAGGGGCAGATCGCGCGGCTCCAGCGTGTGCGCTCCGAACGCGATGAGGAAGCCTGTCAGGCAGCGCTCAGGGCGCTGGCCGAAGCGGCCGCTACGCAACCGACGCCGCCCGACGTTGACGAGGACCGCGACGAGCGCGGAGTTCCACTGCCTCCTTCAGTGATCGAGGCCCGGCTTGCCAAGGGCGACATCAACCTGCTCGCCCGCGCGGTCGAGGCGGCGCGTCACGATGCGACGCTGGGCGAGATCTCCGCCGCGATGGAAGAAGCCTTCGGGCGTTACGACACCATGCCGCGCCCGGTGCGCGGGGTGTATTCGCAAGCTTATGCCGAGGATTCGCGTTACCAACAGGTCATCGAGGGCGTCGAAGCCGTCGAGCGGCGGCTGGGCCGCAAGCCTCGCGTTATGGTGGCCAAGATGGGGCAAGACGGGCACGATCGCGGCGCGAATGTGATCGCCAGCGCCTTTGCCGATATGGGCTTTGAGGTGATTTCAGGCCCGCTGTT
>NZ_JBNKWF010000013.1:7351-92367 GCF_050299635.1 Altererythrobacter sp. | reverse complement strand
CAGCTTCGCAAGTGAGTCCTGCACGGACTTTGGGGAGAGATTTTTAGCATGACCAAGAGCCTTACCGATGTGCTGTCCGGCGCAGGCAACCTCGTAACTTTTCTTCGGAATCAGCAGGTTGGACCGAATGTGTACCCTGGCGTCCCTGCCGAATTCTCGAACTGGCGCGACGAACAGCGTGCTTGGAACGAGACGTGTGTGCTGTTCAACCAATCCTACCATATGGCGGAGCTCATGGTGGAAGGGCCCGATGCGCTCGCGTTCCTGAATCGGCTGGGCATCAACAGCTTCAAGGGCTTCACGGTCGACAAGGCCAAACAGTTCGTGCCGGTCACGCCCGAAGGCTATGTGATCGGCGACGTGATCCTGTTCTACCTCGCGGAAAACACCTTCAATCTGGTCGGCCGCGCACCTACGCTCAACTGGATTCGCTACCATGCGGACAAGACAAGCGAAGACGTGAAAGTCACCTATGACGAGCGCACCGCGGCACGGCCCGATCCCGAAAATCGCCGCCATTACCGCTATCAGGTGCAGGGCCCCAACTCGAACAAGGTGATCGAAGATGCGACGGGCAAGCCCGCGCCGGAGCTGAAGTTCTTTAACATGTGCTGGATGGAGATCGGCGGCAAGCAGGTTCACGCGCTACGCCACGGCATGGCCGGCCAGCCCGGCTATGAGCTGATGGGGCCGTGGGAAGATCGCGATGCAGTCCATGCGGCGCTGGTCGAAGCAGGCAGCAAGCACGGAATGCGGCTGGTCGGCGGACGCACCTATTCATCCAACACGCTCGAATCGGGCTGGATCCCGTCGCCGCTGCCCGCGATCTACACCGGCGATTCGATGCAGGACTATCGCGACTGGCTGAGCGAGAACGACTATGAATCCAAATGCTCGATCGGCGGCAGCTATGTGCCCGAGAGCGTCGAGGGCTATTACCTGACGCCGTGGGATCTGGGATATGGCTTCTTCGTCAAGTTTGACCATGACTTCATCGGCCGCGAGGCGCTGGAGAAAATGGCCGATGGCCCGCATCGCAGGAAGGTTACCATTGCGCTCGACGATGCTTCGGTTTCCGAAGTGATCTACGGCCAGTTCGGCAAGGGTGAATTGCGGCCAAAATATATGGAGTTCCCCAGCGCGGTCTATTCGATGCACCCGTTCGACCGGGTCGAGAAAGACGGCGAGCTGGTCGGCCTTTCCACCTGGATCGGCTACACCGCGAACGAAGGCAAGATGCTGACGTTGGCGATGGTCGATGAGAGCGTTGCCGAGCCGGGCACCGAAGTCGAGCTCGTATGGGGCGAACCCGATGGCGGCACCAGCAAGCCAACCGTCGAAAAGCACAAGCAGGTCAAGATTACTGGCGTGGTCGCGCCCGTGCCATATTCGGAAGTCGCACGTACGCAATATGCGCCCAGCTGGCGCAACCAGACCGACTGATCGCCAGTCCAATCGGGAGAGAGAAATGACTGACGTTGCAGCGCTGGCCGCGCGAGTGGAGCAGCTTGAACACAAGCTGGGCATTCAGGAAGACATCGAGCAGATCCGCAAGGTGCAATACACCTACGGCTATTTCATCGATAAATCGCAATACAATGAATGCGTTGACCTGTTTTCGGAAGATGGCGAGGTGTGGTTCCTCGGCGGCGTTTACAAAGGCAAGGCCGGTGTGCGGCGGCTCTATATCGAGCGCTTCCAGACCCAGTTCACGCAAGGGCACAACGGCCCGCGCTATGGCTGGCTGCTCGACCATCCGCAGCTGCAAATGGTGATCGACGTGGCGGATGATCGCAAGACGGCGACCGTCCGTGGGCGCTCGATGATGCAGGCTGGCCTGCATGAAACCGCCGAGGGCCAGCAGCGCGCCTGGTGGGAAGGCGGGCTCTATGACAATCGCTATGTCCGCGAAAACGGCGTATGGAAGATCCAGCGGCTGGGCTATTTTCCCTTTTGGCACGGCAGTTTCGAAGATGGCTGGGCCAGGACGCCGCTCGACTTCATACCCATGGCGACCGAAGCGCAACTTTATCCGGGCGATCCGCTCGGCCCGGACGAGTTGATCCAGCCTACGCCGCGCCTGTGGCCGGCCACCGATATCGTGCCATTCCCCTATCCGCACCCAGTGACGGGCGAGCCGATCGTGCCCGACAACAGCAGGGCGCGCGAAGGGTTCAAGGATTAGGATGATGGAACCCCTGGAGCGCCTGCTGCATGAACGTGCGATCGAGCGGCTCCTCGTCGAATATGTCGCGCTCAACGATGCAGGCGAGTGGGACAAGCTCGCATCGACCTACGTGCCGGAAGGGCGGATGAGCCGGCCCACCGCGCCGGACGATTTCATCGAAGGACGCGAGTCCATCCTGGCTGCTTTCAAGGCGCGTCCGCCGCGCGCGTCGCGCCATGTGGTCGCCAATATTCGCGTGGATGTGGGCGAGGGCGAGCAGGCCACGGCACGCAGCCAGATCCTGCTCTTCCTGGAGCAAAAATCCGCTCCGCTGGTTGGCAGCTACGAAGACAGGCTGGTGCTGACCGATCAAGGTTGGCGTTTCAGCGAAAGGCGTGGAAGCCTCGATTTTGCCGACTGAAGGATGGGCCCGCATGAGCATCGACCTCACCACCCTTTCGACCATGGACAAGCCGCATCTGGAGTTCGCCTTCGAATGCCAGCTGAAGTTCACCCGCGTCTTCCAGGTGCCGAATGTGCACGACGGTGGCTTCCGTTCCGCCGTGCTGGTTGACGAGGGACGCTTCGAAGGCCCGGCGATCAGCGGCAGGGCCGTCCCCAATTCGGGCGGTGACTATGCTCATTTCCGCGACGACGACACCGCCGTGTTCGATGCGCGCTACTTGCTCGAGGTGGATGACGGCACGCTGATCTATATGCAGAACCGCGGTTATCTCTGGGGCCGAACGCCGGATGCGATGGCCCGTCTGCGGGCCTGGGCCTTCGAAGACGGTCCGCCGGTCGACCACGCGGATTATTACTTGCGCGCTCAGCCCATTTTCGAAACGCCGAAGGGCAAGCATGACTGGATGACGCGCCACGTCTTTATCGGCGTCGGCGAGCGCAGGGCCGATGGCAATTTCGTGCGCTATTATGCACTGACTTGAAGCAGGAGATCGAGTCGGCCAATCGCGAGATGGGTAGCGCGACTGTTTACGAGGGCGAGGCCAGAGCCGCCGCGCGCAGCATCTCCACATTCTCTTCGATCATCTGGCGCGTGCTGCGCGCCGGCCGACCCGTCAGGCGCTCGACATCCTTGCTGCAAACCTCGAGAAAACCTTCGCGGATCGCCTGTCCGAAGCTGACCATATCGTCCGAGTTCCATGGGATGCCCTTGACCGACTGGTCGTCCACCGGGCGGCGCGGGATGCCCATCGCATCGAACATGGCATATTGCGCTTCATCGTCGACCGCGACGTATTCGAGCGGCACGCCTGTGATTTCCGCCATCAGCGCGGTCACTTCGGCAAAGCTCTGAAGTTCGGGCCCAGTTATATTGTAGGTCTGCCCTTCATGGCCTGAGCCGGTGAGCACCGCGAGAGCGCAATCGACGCAATCCTCTCGCCAAACCATGGCTTCGCGCCCTTCGCCAGCGTTGCTGATCCACTTGCCGGTCTGCATCACGCCCGGCCCGGCCATCAGGATCATGGCATCGGCGTAATGTGCATCGCGCAGCATGGTCCATTGCATTCCGGACGCACGGATGAGCCGCTCGGTCTCGATATGGTCGTGGCGCACTTCCGCCGGGTTGCCGGGATCGTCGATCCCGATGAAACTGGTGTAGGCGATATGGCGCACGCCTGCCGCTGCTGCTGCATCGATTGCTGCCTTGTGCTGGATCACGCGCGCACCGACCCGTGTGCCGGAGATGAGCAGTATCTTTTCCGCGCCTTCGATCGCGCGGCCAAGCGTTTCGGGCTTGTCGAAATCGCCATAGCGCACGGTGCAGCCCTGCATTTCGCGATCCGCCAGCTTTGCGGGCGAACGGGTGATGAGGATCAAATTCTGCGCACACCCCTGCGAGACGAGCTTGTCGGTCAGCGAGGAACCGTATTGGCCCGAGGCCCCGGTGATGACGATCCTGCCCCTGCCACTGGTCATACGGCTGAATCCAGTTTCTCACGGCTAACCCACCAGCCATGGATCTGCACACGCTGGCGGCGCGGGATCGCGACCTTGGCGATGGGCCCTGCGGCAATATCGCCCGCGTTGAAGATCCAGCAGCCATGTTCGTAGTCGTCCGGCCCCGTCTGGTGGTCGACCACGGTCAGAAGATAGCCCTCGTGCCCTTCCTCGTTCGAGGGGACATGCACCGGCTCGTTGAAGCAATAGCCCGGCCCTGGCGCATAGGCCTGCGGCGGGCCGCCGCGCATGTCGAGCCGCATCAGCAGGTTGAACATCACGCCGACCGGGCCGCCCATCACAGGCGGGCCCTGCATCTGCGGGTCCATCGTCAGCATCCAGGCATGGTCATAGGGCCGACCCTGCTTGGCCGCCGGGATCACCGGGAAGTCGCCGGGAGGGCCGATCACAGTCTCGACGACTTCTCCGCCGTCGGCCCTGGGATCGACGGTCCAGCGCGCCAGCCGCCCGTTCAGCTCTTGCATCGACATCTCGATACCCGAAGCCGCGCGGATGAAGGGGAAGGCGTTGCTGTCAGACAGGCACTGGTCGAAATGGAGCATCCCGTTCGCGTCTTCCCAGGCGTTCATCATGTGGAAGCAGTGGACGCCCTTCGGCCCCTTGAACCATTTGACGTCAGACGCATCGCCATAGCGCGGCATGACGCCAAGCCAGCTGTCCCAGTCCTGTTCGTGATACCAGTGGTCGCCGCCCTCCTTCATCCGCTCGACATAGGAAGTGGTGGGGTAGATCGGAAACAGCGCGTAATTCTCGCTAATGGCGAAATCATGCATCATCGAGCAATAGGGCGCGTCGAACAGCACTTCCTTCTTCAGCGCGCCGTCGGGCCCGGTGATGAAATAGGATAACTTCTTCGAGGCGAGACCATCCGCTTCATAGCCATAGGCGAACATCTCGCCCGTTTCGGGATCGACCCGCACATGCGCGGTCATCGTTTCGGATTGGAGCTTGCCGCCAAAATCATGGCTGCCGAGCGTTTCGAGCGTGACCGGATCGACGCGATAGGGGCGCCCGTCTTCCTTGCACATCAGCAGCCGCCCCGCGTGCCAGACCGGCGTGGTGTTGGCCACGGTGCGGTCCATCCCCTGCACTTCGGGCTTGTCGGTGAAGGGGTTGCGGTATTTGCCGAACAGAGCCTCGCCCGCTTTCACTTCGGCCCTATGGCGAGCGGTATCGACATAGCGGTTCTGGATGCTGACCGCGCCATTCTCGAAACGGATGGCGGATAGCATCCCGTCGCCCGCAAGGCTTGCGGCGCTGTCTTCCATGAAGGGTGGGAACGCCGGGTCCGGCACCGCGCGGAAGAAGGTGCCGTTCACTTCCGCCGGGATCCTGCCCGTCACGTCCAGATTGTCGATCCGGTATTCCTGCCCCTGCGGCGTATTAAGCCCCATATAGTCGGGGATCTGCGGAAACGCAGCCATTGCCCTCTCCATATAATAACAATTGTTAGAATTATGGGCTGTGCCGGGGCGATTGGCAAGAGCGCTCAAGCGTACCAGTAGGCCACGGCCCGCATTTCAATGCTGGCGCGCGGCGGGGCATCTGGCGGCGCGGCGGGATTGTCGAAGGCCACATGCGGGGCGGGGTTGTGAAATTGCGAATCGCTGGTCTTGAAGATGATCGCTTCGTCGCGAGTCATGTCGGGAAAGGCGAACCAGCGATGCGCCGGATTGTGGGCGAGCAGATAGGAATCGAAGCCCCACTCGGGCGCCCCTCCGGGCGGATCGAAAATCGCATCGGCAGTGAGGAGATCGGCTTCATCCACCGATCCGGCATCGCAAATGGCAAGCCCGACATCCTGCGGCGCGCCGGAAAACGCTCGCCAGACGTTGTAATGCGCATAGCGGGCCAGCTTCCGCCCTTCCGGCAGGCTCGCCTCGGCAAAGCTACGCGCCGTCTCACGCGAAGTGTCGACATGGGCGAAGCGCGCCGGGTTGGAATTGTCCGAACTGCCGGCCCGGCCTGACTTCTCGCTGAAGCGCAGGATGCCGGGGCTGGTAACGAGGACTTCGTCCGCGCCAGTGTGTTCGAGCAGCAGCGCCACGATCTCTGTCGGATGCTTCGCCGCCACTTCCTCGCGGTTCTCGAAATCCTCCACCATGCTGTGGTGCTGGACCAGGATCGCGCCTTCGCGGTCGAGATCGAGGCTCATTTCCCGCCCGTTTGCGATCGGCATCCGTTTGGGAGCGACGACCACCGTGTCCCGGTGGTGGTCATTTGCGTAATAGCGCTGCCGGAAATCCGTCTTCGCGGCATAGGCGATCTCGGCTCGTTCAATGCCCTCAATAACTTCCTTGGTCACGCGCCATCTCCCTTCAAGCCGGACAGATATTGCTATGGCGAATAGCATTATGGGCGGTTGCAATGTAAGGTAGTTGAATGCCTGAGACAGACAATCCGCTAACTATCCTTCCCGGCTACCTGTTGCGCCGCTCCGCCAATGCCATGATGGGCGAACTTCGTGACCGCCTTTCAAGCGTCGGGCTGCGGGTAACCGATGCAACGGTGCTCATCCTGATCGGCGGCGAGAACGAACTCACCGCCAGCCAGATCGGGCGAGCGCTTGATATCCAGCGCGCCAATATGGTCCCGATCCTGTCGCGGCTTGAATCCGATGGGCTGGTCATGCGCAAGCCGCTCGACCGAAGGTCACAGGCTATCGTGCTGAGCGAGAAGGGGAAAAAGCGCCTGGCCGAGGCATTCTCCATCATCGACCGGTTCGAACAGGAACTGCTCGAACGCATCCCAGCTGAACATCGCGACCATTTCATTCCCGCTCTGCGCGCCCTGATCGAGTGAAATTGCGCTGGGCAAATCTCTCACAAATGTTAGTGTAAGCAACACAAACAATCATGGGTAGCGGAGAGGGCCCTTCATGGCGGCGAACAACACAATCACCTTCTATGACCTGCAACATGCGAGCGGCTGCACCACCAGCCCATTCGTGTGGGCGACCAAATATGCGCTCAAGCACAAGGGCTTCGATCTGGACGTGGTCGATGGCGGTTTTACCGGGATCATGGAGCGGACTGGCGGGCGCAGCGAGCGCTTGCCCGCGATCGTCGATGATGGCGAATGGGTTCTCGATAGCTGGCTGATCGCGGAATATCTCGACGAAAAATACCCTGACCGCCCGACTCTGATCGGCGATCCGGCAGTCAAGGCGCTCACCCAATTCCTCGAAGCCTGGCTGTGGCAGACTGTTGTCGGCCCGTGGGCGCGCGCGTTTTCGGTTCAATACCGCGATCGCTGCAAGCCGGAGGATATCGACTATATCGTCGAATCGCGCCTCAGAATGTGGGGCGCGCCGATGGAAGAGCTCGTGAAGGGGCGCGAAGAAGTGTTCCCGCAAGTCTTGCCGAAGCTCGATCTGTTGCGCGGCATTCTGGCCGACAAGAAATGGCTCGGCGGCGACAGCCCGAGCTATGCCGATTACCGCGCGCTCTGCGTCTTCCTGTGGGCCGCCAGTGTCGCGGACGTCCCGCCAATGACGGATGACGAACCGCTGCGCGACTGGATCGATCGCGGCTTCGACCTTTACGGTGGACTGGGCCGTATTCCTGGCATGAGCCCGCTGTTCGGTCTCAAACTGCGCGAAGGCGATCCCGAACCCTTCGCCAAGGGGCCGACGCTCGTATCCGGCCTGGTCAGCCGCAATACCGGGCCGCAATCGACTGCGGCAGAAACCGCGCGTCTCGCAGGCAAGAACTGAGACAGGGACGCAGGCAATGCGCAATATCGACTATTTCGACAAGCAGGCGGCGCTGCATCCCCATCGCGATCTGCTGATTACCGATCAGGGACGCATCTCCTATGCGCAGATGCAGGATCTGACGCATCGCATCGCTGGTGCCATGCAGGATGCAGGTCTTGAGAAGCAGCAGGGCGTGGCGATCATGTCGCCCAACGATCCCACAGTGCTGATGGTCATGCTGGGTCTGTGGCGGGCGGATGCGACATGGATTCCGGTCAATACGCGCAATGCGCTCGACGCGAATATCCAGTACCTGAAGTATGTCCGCGCGGCCTGGCTGTTCTACCATTCGAAGGAACGCGAGCAGGCCATGCAGGTAGCTGAACAGGTGCCGACGATCGAGCATCTCGTGTGCCTCGACCAGGCCGATGGCGATACGCCTTCGCTGGCGGATTTCATGCGGCCCGAAGGTGCGCCGCCTGTGCCCGACGCAGGCAATCCGACCGGCAATGGCGAAGACCTTGTCGCGCTGATCGCCACGGGTGGGACCACGGGACCTGCCAAGGGTGTCTGCGTGCCCAACCGAAGCTGGGGCACAATGCTGGAGACGATTGGCAACATCATGCCGGTCGAAGGACATCCGGTGTTCCTGGCGACCGCGCCGCTGACCCATGCGGCGGGGCCGTTCACCATGGCGGGCATCGCAATGGGCGCAACGGTGGTGGTCCAATCCGGCTTTCATGCAGACGAGTTCATGGCGGCGATTGGCGAATTTGGCGTCACGCACACCTTCCTGCCGCCCACCGCTGTCTACACGCTGTTGGCGCGCGACGATGTGCGCAATTTCGACTATTCGTCCTTGCGCTATTTCCTGCTCGCTGGGTCGGCCTGTTCGCCCGAGAAGCTGAAGGAGTCGGTCGAAGCCTTCGGCCCGGTCATGTGCCAGAGCTATGGCCAGACCGAGTTTCATCTCGTCACCACCTGGCTCTCGCCTGAAGTCGTGGCCGCCGCTGCCGCGGGCGACCACCCTGAGCGGCTGGCGAGCTGCGGACGGGCAACCTATTCGGTGCGCGTCGAGCTGATGGACGATGATGGCAATATCGTGCCCACCGGCGAAGTGGGCGAGATCGTCGGGCGCGGTTCGCTCGTTGGCGCGGGCTATTTCGAACTGCCCGAAGTAAACGCGGAAACCTGGGTGCATGGCTGGCATCACACCGGCGATGTGGGGCGGCGCGACGAAGACGGGTTCTACTACATCGTCGACCGCAAGAAGGACATGATCGTCACGGGTGGCTTCAACGTCTTCTGCACCGAAGTCGAAGCTGCGGTGACTGAGGTTCCCGGCGTGCGCGAATGCGCGGCGATCGGCATCCCGGATGAGAAATGGGGTGAAGCGGTGACGGCGCTGGTGGTGGTCGATCCTGCCAATGCGCCAAGCGAGGACGCGATCAAGGCGCATTGCAAGGCCACGCTGGGCAGCGTGAAGACGCCCAAGCATGTCTATTTCCGCGATGCGCTGCCACGCACGGCGGTCGGCAAGTTCGACAAGAAAGCCATGCGGGCGGAATTCTGGGGCGATGCTATCCGCGCGGTGAATTGATGCTGGCGCTAGGTCCGAATCTTGAGGGTCCAGCGGAACAAATGCGATTTGCCTGAAATCGGCGCCGGTGCCTGATCGTCGCGCTGGAAGCGCCAGCCGCGCGCTTCCAACTCGCCGCGCATCGCAACCCAGTCGCTCCATCCGGTCAGGCCTTCGATCACCTGCGCCTTGGGCAAATCACCGCGCAGCATGGGCCAGCCATTGGCATCGGCATGGGCGATGTCGATCAGACCTGCCTCGCCCTTGAGACTATTGGCGAAGCCTGCACTTTCCGGGATGCGGCTGTCGTAGATCGCCAGGCGACTCTCCTGCGCGAGCACGACCTGCGAAGCGGGAACGCCCAATGCTGCACCGGCAACGGTGCTGCCTTTCAGCATGGTTCGCCGGTCGATCCGCATCACTTGCCCTTCCCGAGGTAAGAGGCGATCGCATTCAGTTCTGCATCGGTCACTTCGGTGCGGCTGATTGGTGGCATGGCCACCTTGCCGTTGCGCACGACCGATTTGACGTAATCCGCGGTCAGATCCTCGCGATTGGCGAGCAGGCCCATCTGCGGCGGATTGCCAGCCAGCATCTGCTGTTTGGTGAGCAGGTTCGTGCCCATCCCGCCCTCGAGATGGCAATAGCCGCAGCGGTTTGAGAAGATCGCTTCGCCGTCGCTGATCGAAGCCTTGAGCCGGTCTCTTTGGGGCAGTTCCTCGCGCATCACGAAAGGCTTGAGGTCGGGCGGCGGACCGCCTGCCTGGGCCTGCTGCTGGTCCTCCGACCCACCCGAACATGCGGCGAGCATGGTGATTGCGGCGATTGCGGCGGGCGAAAACAGGGTCAGTTTCCTCATGCCCGGCCCTCCGCTCTCTGATTGCGATAGGCCGATGGCCAAACGCCCTGCTTGCCCGGCGCTATGATGCCGTTGGGATCGATTGCGTCCTTTACAGTCTCGTTCAGCCGCCGCTGAATGCCGTCGTTGAAATCGTAAGTCTGGTTGACCGCGTCCATCCAGCCGAGGTGGGTGCGGTATTCGCCATAGCCCGCCTTCGCCGTCTCCTCGATCAGCGTGCCGAACAACCTGCGAATATTGGCGACCTGTTCCGAATTGTCCCGGTCGAACATCAACATGTTGATATTGGTCGCAAAACGACCGCTGACAGTGAAGCTGGCGTAGAAATCGACATCGTGATCGGCGATGATCTTGCGGCTGCGCTTGAGCTGATCCATCACATGTGTGCTCGTCGCAGGGACGACAGGCGAAAAGCCCATGTGTCCGCTGCGCCCGCCGACCCAGTCGCCCATCTGCAAAGCGACTGCGGAAGGGATTCCCATCGTCGGATTGTCGACCGGATTGTAGGGGATTTCGTCACCCTGCCGCCACCAATGCTCTTCCATCGGGCTGTCTGTGTGCTGCTTGAAGGCCGCCTTGACGACGGCGACCTGCGCCTTGAGCACATCCTCATTGCCATAGAGCCGCAGTTGCGGGCCCCAGTAACCGAGCTTGTGCTCCTTGAGCAGTTCCTTGACGCGCCATTCGGGAATTGCGCCCGGCTTGTCCCAGAAATCCTTGCGCTGCCCCTTGATGACGATCTTGCCCAGCCAGCTCGGTATGAAGACGTTCTGCGTGACGACATTGGCGAGCTTGAGGCGCGTGATGACGTCAATCACCCAGCCGATATCGTCTTCTTCGGGAATGCTGATCGAGAGATTGACCGAGGCTTCGGGTTCGGGTTGCAGCCACAGGCCGGACTTCGCGACAACGCCCATGTTCGATTGCGTGAACATCTGCGTCCAGTCGGGACCGAAGCTGAGTGGGAAGAGATGCGCGGCCTTGGCGCCTTCCATAGCGCCCATGCCGGTGTGCATGATTTCGCCCGACGGCAGCACCACTTCCAGGCCGCACAGGTTCCTCGCATGCAAGCCATAGGGCGTGTAGCCGATTCCGTGATCGAGAGCATTGCCCAATACCGAACCCCAGCCATTGCCGGGCACGCTCATCCACAGCCTGGAATTGTTGCGCTGCAGATGTTCGTACATGTCGAAGTAGCTCACGCCCGGCTGGATCACCGCATAGGCAAGCTGGCTGTCGAAGGACTCGACTTTGTTCATGCGTGACAGATCGAGCACAATCGATCCGGCCATGCGCGGGGCGGCGGTGCCATAGCCCAGGTTCTTGCCGCGCGAGACCGGCCAGAGCGGCGTCTTGTACTCATTGGCCAGCCGTACGATGGCCTGGATTTCTTCAGTCGAGGACGGCGCAACCGCGGCAGAAGCGGGCCACTGTTCCTTGGGGCCGGGCGCATAGATGTCCGAATAGGCGTCACGGTCCTGATCCGATGCCAGCACCCAGTCCTTGCCGACCACGCCTTCATAGGCGCGTAAAGCGCTGTCGAATTGCGCGGGGCTGATGCGTGGGGGAAGCGTAAGTTCCATCGGCTTGTCTCTCTCAATAGTTCGACAGGATCGCCAGGCTCGGTGTGTCGAGCGATATCCCGCGTTTCTGCTTTTCCAGTTCGTCAGCGCGCGTCCTGGCCTGTGTGTCGATCAGCCATGCATGGATCGCTGCCGCATCGCCCTTGGTGAGAATGTCGTCCCAGCGCGGCATGCCGTTTGCGGACAGCAGGCCATCGAGCACGATCTGATCGAAAGCCTCATGCGTGCCGGGCTGCATGCGCCTGAGATCGGGCGTGATCGAGCGGTGCTGGTTCGAATGGCACAGCGCACAGCCGACCGAGAAGAACAGTTGCTGCCCATGCGCGATCGTCTCGGGCGAGACGCCGGGGGCCTGCGCGGGTGGCTCTGGCGCTACTTCCAGCACGGGCAGTTCGGCGGGGATCGGCACGTCGGTGCCGCCCAGCTTGAACACCAGCAGCCGGCCCTGATTGCCGCGCTTGTAGGCCGCCGAGTAGCGCGGGACATAGGGATATCCGCCGCCGCCCCAGGCCGCCATCACCGCGACATATTGCACACCATCGACTTCATAGGTCATTGGCGCGGCGAGGATCGAGGTGCCTGTCTCGATTCTCTTGAGCAATTTTCCGTCCTTCATGTCGAAGACCCGCAACTGCCCCGCCAGATTGCCCTGGAACAGGAGGCCAGATGCGGTGGTGAGAACGCCGCCGCGATCCTGCCATCCGTCCATCGACACGGCCCATCTGGTCTCGCCGCTGACCGGATCGATCGCGCGCAGCTCTGACGAATAGGGCTTCTTCAGGACTTCCTTGAACGCCGGCAGCGCGCGAACCGCCTGCTGCATCGGAGGGGGCAGGGTGGGGAGCGCCGCTTCGATATCGGGTGAGAAGACCAGCGCAGCGTCATTGTTGATCGCCTTGGAACGCAAGGGCTTCTGGCCCGGCGTCATGAACATCAGGTTGCCCATGTCCTGCACCGGTGCGAAGTAGAGGCCACTTGCCGGATCGTAGCTGCCCGGATGCCAGTTGCGCGCACCGGGGGTGGCGGGGAAGACGATCTTCGGTCCGGTGGAATAATCCGCACCATCGGGATTGGGTATCGGCTTGCCCGTTCGGGGATTGATTCCCTTGTTCCAGTTCTGCCGCACGATCGCCTTTGCACTCAGCAATTCGCCGCTGCGCCGGTCGAATATGTAGAGAAAGCCGTTCTTCGGTGCATGGATCAGTACAGGGCGGTCCTTCTCGCCGCCGATATCCATCGTTGTGAGGATCATCGGCTGAGTGGCGGTAAAATCCCAATTGTCGCCCGGCGTCTCCTGATAATACCAGGCGACGCGGCCTGTCCTGGCATTAAGCGCGACGAGCGAGGAAAGGTAGAGTTGCTCACCCCCTTTCGGGCTGCGCTTCGCCGTGTGGTAAGGGCCGCCATTGCCGGTTCCGACGATGACATAACCGGTTAGGGGATCGTAATTGATCGCGTCCCAGGGCGTGCCGCCGCCGCCAATATCCCAGCGGCTGTCGGGATCCCAGGTTTCGACCGCTTTTTGGAGGTCGGGGTGATCCTGCCTGCCCAGCCTGGGGTCGCGCGGAACAGTGTGAAACCGCCATCTCAACTCGCCGCTGTCGAGGTCGTAGGCGCTGACATAGCCGCGCACGTCATATTCCGCGCCACCATTGCCGATCACCACCACACTGCCGGCGACTTCAGGCGCGCCGGTGGAGTTGATCCCCCGTTTGGGATCTTCGACCGTATCGGCCTTCCACACGACTTCGCCGGTCCTGGCGTCGAGTGCGTAGAGCTGCGCGTCAAGCGCGGCGACATAGACTTTGCCTTTCGCCACGGCGACGCCGCGATTGGCCATGTCGCAACAGACCGTGCGATTGACCTGCATGTCGACTTCGGGTTCGAAGCGCCACAGTTCCTCCCCCGTTGCAGCATCGAAGGCATAGGCGCGGCCGGCCACGCCGCTGGTGTACATTACACCGTCCAAGACCACCGGGGTCGCTTCAAGCACGCGATTGGTGCCCAGTTCCGCCTGCCAAGCGAGGCCAAGGCTTCCGACATTGTCTTTGTCGATCTTCGTCAGCGAGGAATGATGTGTCTTGCCCGCGTCGCCGCCAGGATTGGTCCAGTTGGACCCCGCAACCTCCTGCTGCGGAGGGGCCGGATCGGCTCCGCCCGAACAAGCCGCCAGCAAGGCAGCCAGCACAAGGGTTGCAAAGCGCTTCACTGGCCGTCCCACGGGCTCTTCATGTGATAGGGCACGGTGATGAAGTTCGCTTCGATCTGGCGGATCATGCCGTGATCGATCTTGAAGATTTCCGCCAGATAGAAGGTGTGCGGACGGCGAATGAAGCTATCGACCGACTCGCCATTGGTGAGCTGGTAACGGTCGAGCGCGCCGCAATGGTCGATAAAGCCATGCGCCAGCACGATGCCACGCTCCTCGTCCACCAGTGGAAAGCGCCTTCCGCGCAAGCGGTCGTCATAGCGATACCAGCCGAGTGCAAATTGTTCTTCGCAGCCCATGCGGGTGGTGGGCATAAAGTCGGCTTCGTGATTGTTGGTCGACTGAAAGCCATTTTCGACCCTATCGCAATCCGGGTGGAACCTGGTGTGGATTTCGCCGTCATTGAGCTCGAGCGTTTCGAAATAGCCATTCGAAAGCCGGATCATCTCCTCGCGTGAAACCGGCGCTTCGGCATCGGCCTCGAGAATCGGCTTGGTCCAGAATCGAGGGTTGGGGAGTACCAGCCCGCTATCCGAATTGCGGACGATAACCATTTCGGATTCGGTCACTTCGCCCGCATCGTTGACCTTCAGCCGCAAGGTGAATGCCGATTCCTCGCGTGGTTCGATGACGGTACCGAAATATCCGACGCCGCCGGTCCTGGTATCGGCAAAGATCAGCCGGTAATCGCCCAAGCGCTCAATCGTTTGCCAAACGCCGTCGCCCGGTTCGAGCATCACGTTGTTTTCTGAATGGCGCGCGTCGGATGCCCACGGCACCGCGCTCGCGTCCTTGCAGGCCAATGCCGCAAGATAGCTTTCGAGCACCGCGTAGAGTGCTTCCCGATTCACGCTGCGTCTCTCCCTTCACAGACTTCGCCATACTGGTTACACATACTAACAATAGTTACAATAGGGAGAGATTCGAAATGGCTCGCAACGAGCAGGAAATTGCCAATCTCGAGCATGTGATGGGAATGTATCGGGACGTATTGATGGCGCTCGATTCCTCGGCAGTGGACCAGTACATCTCGCCCGATTACATCCAGCACAGCAGCCTGGCGGAGCCGGGCGTTCAAGCCCTGAAGGATTGGCTCGACGCGCGCGCGGAGGATTCGCCCGATGCCAAACAGACGATCCACCGCGCCTTTGTCGATGGCGATCATGTGATCGTGCATGTCGAGGTGAAACGCTGGCCGGGGGATACAGGTTTTGCCGTTGTTGACATCTTCCGCCTGGAAGAAGGCATGATCGCCGAACATTGGGATGTGATTCAGGAAGTCGCTCAGGATTCTCCCAATTCCAACTCGATGTTTTGAGCCGAGGAGACCTTCATTGATGAGAATTGCCACCCCGATCATGGCTGCCCTGGCGCTTGGCGCTTGCACGGCGAACGCTCAGCAGGTCCAATCAGCCGCCGCCACTTGCGATCTCACGCCGAAGCAGGTCGTCACGCGGTTCATGACGCAATTCTACATTGAGAAAGATGTGCGCGGCGCTTTCGAAACCTGGGTCGATCCCGGCTATATCCAGCACAATCCGATGGCGAAGACCGGGCGAGACGCTGCCATTGCGTTTCTGGAGCCCTTCTTCGCTTCGAACCCGAATGTCCGTTACCAGATCAAGCGCGTCATTGCCGACGGCGATCTGGTGGCGGTGCGCGCCCATGGTCAGTTCGGCGCCGAAGACCGCGGTATCGCAGTGGTCGACATATTGCGGGTCGATGGATGCAAGGTGATGGAGCACTGGGATGTGGTGCAACCGGTCCCTGAAACTTCCGCCAATGACAATGGGATGTTCTGAGCCATGGGCCGCTTTGACGGAAAATGCGTTGTCATATTGGGTGGCAATGCCGGGATAGGGCTGGCGGCGGCGCGAATGTTCCGGGAGGATGGCGCGATGCTCGCGCTGACGGGCCGGAATCGGGAAACCTTGGGCCAGGCAGCGCTGGAAACCGAAGCGCTGGGGATCAAGGCAGACCTGGCGTCTATCCCCGAGATGGATGCGGCCATGCGCGAGATCGAGGACAAGCTGGGCGGGATCGACGTGCTGTTCGTCAATGCCGGGATCGGCGGCTTTGCTCCGGTCGAGGACGTGACCGAAGAGTTCTGGGACGGTATCCATCGGGTCAATCTGCGCGGCGCCTTCTTCGCAATCCAGCGCGCCTTGCCATTGATGCGCGATGGCGGCTCGATCGTCATCACGGGTTCGATCGGTTCGATGACGGCAGTGCCCGGCAATGTTGCCTATGCGGCCGCGAAGGCCGGGCTGAGAGCGGCGGCGCGGATCATCGCCAAGGAACTCCTGCCGCGTCGAATCCGCGTCAATATGGTCAGCCCGGGCCCGACCGAAACGGAGATATTCAAGCGCGATGCAAGCGAAGAGGAAATCGCGGGCGTGCGCGAAATGCTGTCTGGGATTGTGCCGGTCGGGCGTATGGGCACGCCGGAAGAGGTGGCGCGAGCGGCGCTATTCCTCGCCAGCGACGAAGCGAGCTTCATTAACGGCGTGGATCTCTATGTCGATGGTGGCTGCGTGGAGCTGCTATAACTCGGAAGGCATACCATCCATCAGGATGGTCTTGCTTTCGACATAGCCGAGCAGCCCTTCCGGCCCGCCTTCACGCCCGATGCCGGACTGCTTGAAGCCACCGAAGGGTAGGCCGAAATCCATCCGCATACCGTTCTGACCAACTGCGCCAGAGCGGATTTGCCGAGCGATGCGGTACGCCGCATTCACATCCTGTGTCAGGACTGATCCGTTAAGCCCGAAGTTCGAATCGTTTGCGATGCGGATCGCGTCTTCCTCGTCTTCGCAGGGAATCAGGCTCAGCACCGGACCAAAGATCTCCTCCTGCGCGATACGGCTGGAGTTATCGACATTGGCGAACAGCGTCGGCTCGATGAAATAGCCTGAGTTGAGATGGGCCGGGCGATTGCCGCCGTAAACCAGGTCAGCCGTGCGCTTGCCATCTGCGATATAGCTCTCGACGCGCTCGAGCTGGCGCTTCATCGCCAGCGGGCCGAGCTGCGTTTCGGGATCGTCGCTATGCCCGATCCGGATCTTGCCCATTTCGCGCGCGATCGCCTTTGCCATTTCGTCATGCCGGTGGCGAGGGACGATGGCGCGGCTCAACATGGCGCAGACCTGGCCGCTCATGATCGTAATCGTATTGGCAAGCAGTCCGGCGGCGGCTTCGGTTGGAAAATCGTCGCGTATGATGGCGGCGGACTTGCCGCCCAGCTCCAGCGTGCAGCGCGCAATCCGTTCGCCGCAGACGCTGGCAATGCGCTTTCCGGCGACGGTCGATCCGGTGAAGCTGACCTTGTCCACGCCAGGATTGCAGACCAGATGGTCGCTCGCCTCACGATCGGCAGGGACGAGGTTTACGATGCCGGGTGGCAGGCCCGCTACGTCGGCCGCCTCTGCCAATATATAGGCTTCGAGCGGCGTTTCCGGCGAAGGCTTCATGATTACAGAACAGCCACAGAGAAGCGCATAGGCGAGCTTGTTGGCCATGATACCGAAGGGGCCGTTCCACGGAGCGATGGCAGCCACCACGCCGACCGGCTCATGCGCTATAAGGCCCACTTCGGCACCGGTGCTTGGACGCTGTTCGACGAATTCGAAGTTCTCGGCGAAGCCAGCGATCTGATCGAGAGTGGCGATCGATCCCAGATGCATCGGGCCGGCAAAGCTTGCCAGCCCGCCCACCTGTGCGGTCCATGCCTTGGCAAGTTCTTCCGCACGCGGTCGCAGATGGTCGACAAGCTTGCGGAACGTGGCGATGCGCTCGGCGGGGGCCATGCGCGGCCAGGGCCCATGATCGAAGGCCTGCCGTGCCGCTGCCACGGCTGAATCCATGTCGGCCGGTCCGGCTGCGGCGGTACGTGCCACCACCTGCTCGCTATTGGGTGAAACGATCTCGATCGTCTCGCCACTTTGAGGCGCGACCCATTCGCCTCCGATATAGAGCTTGTCGGGATGCGCGATCGAAACGCCTTGTGGCAGCATGTTCTCTCCAACTCGCAGTAAGCGATAACACTAACAATCGTTATGATTAGAATGCGCCGGAAGCGGCGTCAGGTCAATCGCCGATCCTTGTCAGAAACAAGCATGGACCGCGTCCGAAACGAGAAAGGGCGGCCCTTGCGAGCCGCCCTCTCCCCCAATTCGTCCGCGACGAATATCAGAAGCGCTTCTTGACCGAGACGGCCCATTCGCGTGGGCGAGCAGGCAGCGCCTTGTCAAAGCCGGCGCCCGCACCCAGCAGGTTGAACCGGCTGAGATAGTAGTACTCGTCGGTGATGTTGGTCACCTCCAGCGAGATATCGAGGTCCTCGTCAGCGTTGGACCAGGTGATCCGGCCATTCAGCGTGGTAAAGCTGGGCAGGAATGTACGGCCACGGGTCGCGCCCGAGGTATCCGGCCCGCTATACTGCTTGGCCTGGTGATACAGGTCGAGGCGCGGCGTAATAGTACCAGCGCCATTTCCGAGTTCGGCGCGGTATTGGGCACCCACGTTGAACTTCCACTTCGGTACATTGGGAGGGTCGCCGGGATCGACGCCAGCCGGGTTGTTGCCGAATGGAGGGACAGCCGCGCTCGGATCGAGACTGTCCGCATCGATCGACTGATCTATATAGCTAAGCGATGCATCCAGATTGAACCCGTCAACCGGTTCTGCCGTGAGCTCGAGTTCGAAGCCGTAGACTTCAACGTCACCCGCATTGAGGCGTGCGGCGCAGGGGCTGTCCGGACAGGCCAGTACCGGCACCTGCAGATCGGTGTAATCGTTGAGGAAAGCCGCTGCATTGAGGCGCACTCGATTATTTGCGAAATCGCTCTTGAAGCCGATCTCATAGGCGGTGACTTTCTCCGGCTGGAATGAAATCACCTGACCTGGATTGAATGGACGCGGGTTCGAACCGCCGCCCTTGAAGCCGGTTGCGACCGACACATAGGTCAGGAATGAGTCCGACCAGCGATAGTCGAGCGCCACGCGGTAATCGAGCCGGTCGGCAGAGTATTTTGCAGTAAGCCCGGACAATGCGGTGACGATATCCGTCGTGTCCCCATTGCCATTGACGTCCAATGTGTCTGGCCCGCTGTAGCCTTCGCCATAGACCGCACCGATCAGGTCCAGCCACGGATTGATCGTGACGCCGTCAAGGTTGTAGCGGTAATAGGTCTGCTGCTTGCTTTCATCGGTATAGCGCAAGCCGGCATTCAGCGTGAGTGCGTCAGTCAGTTCCCAACTCAGATTGCCGAAAAGCGCATAGGCGTCGGCGGATGTCGGGTCAGGCTGGCGGAACTGTAGCGGGAAGACCGGGACATAACGAATGTCCTGGAAGGAATCATAGACCGAATCCTGCTCGAAGTAATATCCGCCGAGCGTGATATTGACGCCGTCTGCCGGTTCCATGTTCAGACGCAATTCCTGGCTGAAGCTCTCGTTTGCAAGGAAGTTCCGGCCGAAATTGGTGTTGATCGGTGTCAGATCGTCATCGGTATAGAACTCGGTGTCGAACTCGCGATATCCGGTGATCGATGTAAGCTGGATCCAGTCAGCAAGTTCGATCGAGAGGTTCGCCGAAACGCCCCAACCCTTATACTCGCTGCGGTCAGTACCGGAAGTGGGCTCAAGCACCGAGCCAGGCGCGAAGATGAAGTCGGCCGTGACCCCGGGCTGGCCGGTCGTGGAGTAGTTGCAGTATTTGCCGCAAACGAAGTCATCGCTCAGCGTAACGCCATTGACCGCGGTTGAGGGATTCCACACCGGGCCAGTCCTGAGCAGGACTTCGCCTGCAATCGTGCGTTCGTCTTTCACATAATCGGCGCTGATCGTAAGATCGATCCGGTCGGTGGGTGTCCAGGCGAGGATACCGCGAAGCGCCTCATAGCCGACTCCGCCCAGCTTGCTGAGGACGCAATTGCCCGAAGTGGTGGCTGGAATGCCGCTTGTCGGATTCTCGCAGCCATAATCGATCCGGTCGACATAGCCGTCCTGTTCCTTGAACACGCCGGAAACGCGCATCGCCAGCGTGTCGGTAATCCCGAAATCCGCGGCTCCGCGCAGGCTGATCCGATCGCGCGAACCATAGCTTGCCTCCAGAAAGCCCGAGCCATCGCCATTGGGCTTCTTGGAATAGAACTTGATAGCGCCGCCAGCCGAGTTACGCCCGGTGAGGGTGCCCTGCGGGCCACGCAGGATCTCAACCCGCTCGACATCGAGCAGGTCGAAGATCGCTCCCGTCAACTGCGGATAATAGACATCGTCGATATAGATGCCCACGCCCGGTTCGTAGGCCGGGTTGAAGTCATTCTGGCCAACGCCGCGAATGGAAGCTGTTACCGAAGGGCCGAAGCTCGCGCCCTGCGGGCGGATCGCCACATTGGGGGCTGTATCTGCGACTTGAGCGAGGTTGGTTTGGCTCTTTGCTTCGATTGCATCGGCGGTGATCGCCGTGATCGCAAGCGGAGTGTCTTGAATGTTCTGTTCGCGAAACTGCGCCGTCACGATGATGACATTGTTGCCCGGCGCGCTCGCGGTGTCGGCGCCTTCGTCCTGCGCAAATGCCGGGGCGCCAATGCCCAGCGCGATAGCTGATGCGCCGATTGCAAGCGCAATTCGGGCAGACTTTTCCTGTCGATAGCTCTTCATTTCCTCTCCCCTATCGTCACCTCATTCCAAGGCATATCGATATCAATTGTTAGTAATGCATACGAATTGCGCGTTGGCAAGTCGCCTCGTGCGTACGAGTTTCAGACAGGGCTCGCATTCGGCGAACCTGATGCTAAAAGGTCACATCTGATAGTGTTTGCTTCGCGCGAATTATGGGTTCTACGATCATGGGGAAGACTGGGAACATGCCTGAGGCAGGGCACAAGAGCATCGAGCTTTCAGGGGATAGCCTCGTCGCGCTGCTTATCGGCATCCTGAAGATGGGCAGTTTCGTGAACGCACCGATGAAAGAGGGCGTTTGCGATCCGGCAGGGATTGGCCGGGCGGAACTGAAGGTCATGATGGCGCTGGCGGGAGAGGGCAGCATGGCTGGTCACGACCTGACCGAATTGATGGGCGTGGCACCGATGAACGTCAGCCGCGCCATTGCCAGCTTGCGCAAGCGGGGCTGGATCGAGGAGGCACCCGACGGAGCCAATCGCCGTCGCAAACCCGTCAGGCTGACGGCGGAGGGCGTGCAGGCCTACCAGACTTTGGCCCCGTCCTTCTCGCAAGTTGCGCAAGAACTACTTGGCGTTTTGACGGCGAGCGAGCGGAAGGCGTTTGCCCGGCTGTCAGACCGGATCAATGAATCGATGTCCGGCTGGAAGTCGGGGCATAGCGAATAGCGCCTGTCAGCTGGCGAACCGGTCCGCTTGAACACAGGATGGCCGGCATTCCCGGCGATCGGCATGGCCTCCTCGCCGTTGTCAGGCGCGCGCAGTCGTCGCGGTGTCCTCAGGGCCATTCCTTCTGCATCTTGGTGAAATGCTCTTTCACGAAAGTTGCGCCCAGGACAGGGTGGGCGAAGCTCATCGCCACTTCCTGGCGATGCGGCCAGGTCTGTCGCCATTCCTCTTCCGGCAGGATCACATCGGGGCCGATCGGGTTCTCGGGATAGGTCTGCACGGCAGGTTGCAGATGCGCGATCGTATGCGCCCAGCCGGTCTCGTAATCCGCCTGCCATTGCATCATGTAGTTGAGGCGCCTGATCTTCCACACGCCATCTTCGCGGACGTAATCGTTCTCATAGATGCCCGCTTCCCAGAACTGCTGGGGCACTTCGTCAGGTTTCCTGTCGAGAACGGAATCGTGCCAGCCGCCAGCCAACACGCCGCGGAATCGGCCCTTGGCGGTCTTGCGATCTTCCGAAACGGTGATCACGTCCTGTAGCTGGAAATGATCGAGCAACAGCCCTTCGACCGGGCCGCGCCTGCCCCCAGTGAACAGGTTCTGGAACCATGTGCCGTAAAGGCGCATCACGCCTTCGTGGCCGCGATATTCGCCCGATAGGAACACCACCGCCCCGTCCTCGGCGAACAGCCCTGCGACCTCTTCGGGCCGGTTGTAATCGATGTAATAGCCATAGGCCATTTGCAGGCGGCGGATGGCTGCTTCGTCTTCGATGCGGGCGACACGGCGTTCCAGTTCTCCCAGTCGATCTTCGACAACGGTCATTTTCGACTCTCCCAATATTTGTATGTAACACTAACGAATGTTAGAACATTGGCGAGAGGAATCTTGAAAGATGGGCGATCTGACCTGACTGCACCGAGTTGGCGTTCTCATGCCCGCCAGTTTCCGCTAGGTTCTCTTTTAGATGACCGAAGCAAGCTATCTTTCCGGCCGGTTCCTGCTGGCCATGCCCGGGATGTTCGATCCCAATTTCACCAAATCGGTCATCGCGCTTTACGTCCATGACGAGAACGGGGCGTTCGGTGTCGGGGTGGGGCATTTGCGCAGCGGCATCACCTTCCATTCGATCCTGAAAGAGCTGAAGATCGATCCGGGGGTGGCGCCCGATTGCCCGGTCCATCACGGCGGCCCGGTTCAGCCGGGTGCCGGCTTCGTGCTCCATTCGCTCGATTGGCGCGAACCGAACACTCTGGTCGCGGAAGGTCTGGGCGGGCTGTCGAGTACCGTCGATGCGCTGCGCGCGATTGCCGAGGGACGTGGTCCCAAGCGTTGGATCGTCGCGCTCGGCTATGCGGGGTGGGGTGCCGGGCAGCTAGACGGTGAAATGCGGCATCATGGCTGGTATTCGGCCGAGGGAAGCGAGAGCATCCTGTTCGACCAGCCTGCCGAGCAACGCTGGCAGGCAGTGTGGGAAGCGGAAGGCATCGATCCTTCGCTGCTGGCAGCGCAGACCGGCAACGCCTGACCGCTCCCCAGGGCCTGTTGAAATTCGGTGCCGGCTGCAGGATTTGGCCTGGCCAAATCCGGATCGACGCCGCTGAGAGCCTAGAGTGCGTTCGGATTTGATTGAATCAAATCCTGCACTCTAGAATCTTGTATTATCGTGATTTCCGAGTCGCGAAATGTATCCATTTCACTCGAAATCACTCTAGTCGAAACTGATGCGCTCGCCGCCGCGTTCCAGCACCATGTCTTCGCGATTGACCTCGAAATCGCGTGCATCATGGCGTTCGCGCAGCTGGCTTTCCGGCCCGCCGAAGGTGCGATTGACCATGATCCCGCGCTGCACCGCTTCGCGTGCAAGCATCGTTTCCACATATCGGCCGAGGTTCTTGTACTCGTGTACCGAAAGGAAGGTCTGTGCGTCATAGGCGCTGCGCATCATGTTGCCGTACCAGGGGAAGATCGCCATGTCTGCGATCGTGTATTCGTCGCCGATTATGAACTCGCGGTCCGCCAGCACTGTGTCGAGCAGGTGCATCTGGCGCTTGGTTTCCATCGCGTAGCGATCGATCGCATATTCGATCTTGAACGGGGCATAGGCGTAGAAATGGCCGAAGCCGCCGCCGACAAAGGGTGCGCTGCCCATCTGCCACATCAGCCAGTTGAAGGTTTCCGCCCGCTTGTGGGTTTCGGTCGGCAGGAAGGCCCCGAACTTTTCGGCCAGATAGACCATCATCGAACCCGATTCGAACAGCCGCACGGGCGGGTCGATCGAACGGTCCACCATCGCCGGTATCTTGGAATTGGGATTGATTTCGACGAAGTCGCTGCCGAACTGATCGCCCGCGCCGATATCGATCATCCAGGCGTCATACTCGGCATCCTGGTGGCCTGCCGCGAGCAGTTCCTCCAGCAGGATCGTGACTTTGACACCGTTCGGGGTACCCAGCGAATAGAGCTGATGAGGATGCTTGCCGACCGGCAGTTCCCGCTCGAACTGCGCCCCTGAGGTTGGCCGATTGATATTGGCGAATCTACCCCCGCTCTGCGTCTCGGGGTTCCAAATCTCGGGCGGAACATAGCCGGTTGGCAGGTTCATGCTCGGATCGCTTTCGGCCATACTCAAATCTCCAATTTTCTCGGTTCGCGATACTGTTCGGACAAGATGGGTAGGAGGTTGCACGCCTCAAGCAAGAAATTCCATCTGGTAAGATCGCGAAAGAATGTTATACAACATAACAATCGATATGAGATTCGCGAGGAAATGCCATGAGTGAACGTGCTGAAGAAGATACTGTCGCCTTTGAAGTGAAGGACGGGGTTGCCTGGGTGAAGTTCAACCGCCCGGAAAAACGCAATTGCATGAGCCCCAAGCTCAATCGCCAGATGCTGCGGGTGCTCGAAAGCCTCGAATTCCGCGACGATGTTAAGGTGCTGGTGCTGACCGGCGAAGGCGATGCCTGGTCGGCAGGCATGGACCTCAAGGAATATTTCCGCGAAACTGAAGAACAGGGACTGTGGTCAATCCGCAAGTCCCAACGCGAAGCCTATGGCTGGTGGGAACGCCTGCGCTGGTACGAGAAACCGACCGTGGCGATGATCAACGGCTGGTGCTTCGGCGGCGGCTATGGGCCGCTGTTCGCCTGCGACATCGCGATTGCCAGCGAAGATGCTCAATTCGGCCTGTCCGAGATAAACTGGGGCATTCTGCCCGGTGGTGGCGCTTCAAAGGTTGCGGTCGATCTGATGCCGCTACGCAAGGCCATGTACCATGCGATGATGGGCGAAAACCTGACCGGCAAGCAGGCTGAGGAACAGGGGCTGGTGACCGAGGCCGTCCCTGCTGAAAAGCTGCTTGAGCGCGTGACGGAGATCGCCAACGAGCTCAAGAAGAAGGATGGCCATTCGCTGCGAGCAACCAAATGGGCGGTCCGGCGGATGACCGAGATGACCTATGACAATGCCGAGGACTATCTGATCCGCGCCCAGGAAGCGCTGCACAATTTCGGCGGTGTGGCCACTCGCAAGGAGGCGACCCGCCAGTTCCTTGACGAAAAGAGCTACAAGCCCGGCCTGGGTGCCTTCGATACGTCGAAGATCAAGGCCTGACGCACGGGCCTGGGGGAGCGACAGATGCGGTTCGATCCGATCGCGAGTTATGCGAAGTCGGTGCCCGGCAATCCGGCCGTCGTCGATATGGGCGATGGCCGTAGCTGGACATATCGCGAGCTTGACGCGGCAATAGACCGGCTGGCTGCCTGGCTGGTGGCCGAACTCGGCCCGAACAGCGGGGCGCGGACGGTTACGCTGTCGAAGAACTGCGCGGAAATGGTTATCCTGCAATATGCCGCTGTGCGTGCAGGCAGCATTTTCGTGCCGTTCAACTGGCGCCTCGCATCTGCAGAGATCGAGGCTCTCGCAGCCGATGCCGAGCCGGCCATCGCATTCGTGCAGGATGGCTTTGCGGCTCCTCCCTCTGCCAGGCGAAGCATCCCCATCGCCGATATGCTGGACCTCGGATCGGCCGGGTCATCCCCGCCTGCCGAGGCCCGGCGGCCGTTCGAGGACGTGTCCTGCCTGCTCTATACTTCCGGCACCAGCGGGCGGCCCAAGGGCGTGATGCTGTCCGAACGCAATGCCTTCTGGGGTGCAACGGGATTCATTCTTGGCAATGAAGTGTCGATGCATTCGCGCTTCCTGTGCGACATGCCCCTGTTCCACACTGCCGGGCTCCATGCCGCATGCCGGGCGCCGATCCAGGCCGGGGCCTGCGTCTATATCACCCCGGGTTTCGACCCCGTGCTGACGCTTGAACGCCTGTCTGACCCGGAACTGGGCATCACGCATTATTTCTCGGTCCCGCAGATGGCGGCGACCTTGTGGAACCAGCCCAGCTTCGATGCGGAAAAGCTGCGCAACATCAAAGTCTGGGCGATCGGCGGCGCGCCCAATCCCAAGGCGCAGAGCGAACGCTATGCCGGGGCGGGGATCCGGATCGGAGAAGGCTTCGGCATGTCGGAAACCGGATCGAATTTCGGAATGCCGACCAGTCGCCTTGATGTCCTGCTTGCCAAGGCCGGGTCATGCGGTCTGCCGTGGGTGACTATCGAACCGAAGATCGTCGACGATGACGGAAATGAAGTGCCCGCGGGCGAAACCGGGGAACTGTGGTTGCGCGGCCCCAGCGTGGCGCAGGGTTACTGGAACCAGCCGGAACTCACTGCCAAGGCCTTCCGTGACGGCTGGTTCCTGACCGGCGATGCGGCAATGATGGATGAAGACGGGTTCTTCTACATTATGGACCGCAAGAAGGACATGTACATCTCGGGCGGCGAGAACGTCTATCCGGCCGAGGTGGAGGCCGCATTGGCGGAGTTGCCCGAAGTGGGCGAAGCGGCGATCGTCGGCGTGCCTGACGAACGCTGGGGCGAAGTGGGCCGTGCCTATGTCATCCCAGTGCCGGGACGTGAAATTACCGCCGAGCAGGTGATCGCCCATTGCGCCGCGCGCCTTGCCAAGTTCAAGGTGCCCAAGACGGCCGTGATTACCGACGAGATTCCACGCACCGCCAGCGGCAAGGTGCAGAAGCACCTGCTGCTGGAACGGGCGAAAGGGGAGCTCGCGTTAGGCTGAGGCTGCCGGGCGTCTCATTTCCTCATCGCCGTCGCGTTCAGGCACCAGCATGAACAGGACGAGCGACGCAATTGAACCGGTCGCCATGATGCAGGATACGGTCAGAAGTTCATCATTGCCGAGCCAGGTGAAAAGCGCGCCGGCAATGAGCGGGCTACCCGCAGCGCCGAACCGTCCCACACCGAGGACGAAGCCCGTGCCGGTCGCGCGCGCATAGGCCGGAAATCCCCGCGCAAATGCAGCATAATATCCGCTGATCGCGGCATTGGTGAAGAAGCCGGTGAGGATCGTGGCCCACTGCCAGCCTGACAGCGTCTCGCGGCCGAGCCCGAATGCGCCCACCATCACCGCACCGATCAGCAGCATGAGCGCCGTCGGCCATCGAATGCCGAAGCGCGCCATGATCATGCCGAACAGGAAGCTGCCGAGGAACCCGCCGACATTGGCCCAGGTCAGCACGGTCGCTGCTTCTGAAGGCGGATAGCCGGGTGGATAGTCGGCAACAATCTGCACCGCGAACTTCAGGATGTAGTAAAAGGTGACGGTGTGAAACATATAGCCGAAGGCGAGCAGCAGTGTAACAGGCCGTAGTTTCGGATTTGACAGGATGTCCATGACCTTGGGCTTTTCCGTGTCGTCTGCCCGCACGGGGAGAGCCTCAAGCGCGGATTTGCCGAAGGCGTGCAAGGTGCGGTTTACGCCCGCCAGATTGCCCTTGGTGGAATGGAAGGCTGCGGTTTCCGGTACCAGCAAGATTACCAGCGGGATCATCGCGACTGTAACGATCGCGCCGAACAGAAACACTGCTCGCCACCCATAGTCGGGAAGCAGCCATTCCGAAGCGGCGATACCTCCGATGATCGCTCCGAGCGGGTAGCCTGCAACATAGGCGGCAATCGCGGTCCGTCGCAGTTTCAGATTGGTGCTTTCTGCGGTTACCGCATTGGTTGCGGCCAGCATGCCGCCAATTCCGACACCGGTCACAAAGCGGTATCCCACCATCGGGGGCACTGCCTGGGCAGAACTGGCAAGATACATGCCCAGCGCCATGAACAATAGGCACACCAACATGGTGACTTTGCGACCGATCTTGTCCGCCGCGCCGCCCAGCAGGACTGATCCGAATCCCATGCCGACCAGCTCCGCCGAAAGCACGACGCCAAGCTCGGAGCGTGGAATGCTCCATTCCTTGGTGATACCCGGCGCGGCAAAAGCGCTCGAGAGCACGTCGAAGCCGTCGAGTGCGTTCAGTACAACCATCAGGATTACGACGGCATATTGCCGCCAGTTCATCGCGTTTTCGTCAATCACCACGCGTGGATCGTTCGCATCCATCCGGTGTCTCTCCCCAAAATATTAGAATGCTATTCGTGGATTCGCGTCAGCAGTTCGATCAACTGAGCAACTTCCTTTTCCGTGAAGCGCGATTTGAGCCAGGATTCATGATCGCGGATCGCCTCCTTTGCGGTGGCAAGCATCTTGCGTCCACCTGCAGTCAGTTTGAGCGCTTGCTTGCGCCTGTCCCCGACCACGGTCTTGCGTGTCAGATAGCCGCGTCCGTCCAGCCTGTTGACGATCGCCATGGTCGTGGCTCGATCCATCCGCATGAGCTTTGCCAACCCGGTCTGCGATATGTTGGGATGGTCATCGATCAGCCAGAGTGCGGAAACCTGTTTCTGCGTCAGTTCAAGATGCGCGAAGGTTTCCATGAAGTGGCGATAGGCAGCTCCGTGGGCAAGCCGGATATGGAATCCCACGATATCGGCGATCTCGCCAATATCGTCGTCTCCCTCCTCATGGGGGGTCGTTGCCGTCAATGTCTCCTGGAGTCTTGCCTTCATGGTACCTCAGTGTAATTGTTAGCCTTACATACAATCAAGTCGAGAGGGTAGAAAAATGGCGCATTTCCCGGATTCTCCCAATTTCACGGGATTCAACACCCCGAGCCGGGTTGAAGCCGACATTTCGGATTTGGCGCACGAAGGTGAAATACCGGCCGAACTCGATGGAGCCTTTTACCGGGTTCAGCCCGATCCGCAATTCCCGCCCATGCTGGGTGACGATATCGCCTTCAACGGGGACGGGATGATTTCCCGCTTCCACATCCATGACGGGCAATGCGATTTCCGCCAGCGCTGGGCCCAGACCGACAAGTGGAAGGCCGAGCGCGAAGCCGGGCGGGGCCTGTTCGGCTTGTATCGCAACCCCCTGACCGACGATCCCAGCGTGAAGGGCATGATCCGCTCGACCGCCAACACCAATGCCTGGATCTACGCGGGCAAGCTGTGGGCGATGAAGGAGGACTCGCCAGCGCTGACGATGGACCCGGTGACGATGGAGACCGAGGCATTCGAGACCTGGGACGGAGCGATGAAGAGTCAGACCTTCACCGCCCATCCGAAGATTGATCCCAACACCGGCAATATGGTCGCCATCGGCTATGCGGCGAGCGGGCTGTGCACCGATGACGTGTCCTACATGGAAGTATCGCCCGAGGGCGAACTGGTGCGCGAGAAGTGGTTCAAGGTTCCCTATTACTGCATGATGCACGACTTCGCGATTACCGAGGATTACCTCGTGCTCCATATCGTGCCGTCGATCGGCAATTGGGAGCGACTTGAACAGAAGAAGCCGCATTTCGGCTTCGACACGACCATGCCGGTCTATCTCGGGATCATTCCGCGCAAGGACGATCTGAAGGATGAGGATATTCGCTGGTTCAAGCGCGGCAATTGCTTCGCCAGCCACGTGTTCAATGCTTTCCAGGAAGGTACGAAAGTCCATTTCGATACTCCCGAGGCAGAGAACAACATGTTCCCCTTCTTCCCGGATGTTCATGGTGCCGAATTCGATCCGATGGCCGCGGCAAGCCGCCCAACCCGATGGACGGTGGACCTGGCCTCCAATTCCGATGAGTTCGAGAGTGTCGAGCGACTATCGGAAAGCGTAGGCGAGTTTCCGCGCATCGATGACCGCTTTGCCGGCTTGCCCTATCGCTATGGCTGGATGCTGGAAATCGATCCGGCCAAGCCGGTCGATTCCGAAGTCAGGAGCATTTCCGGCATGCTGCTTAACAGCCTGTGCCTGTTGGACTTCCAGACCGGCAAGGAACAACATTGGTGGTGCGGCTCCTCCAGCACTTTGCAGGAACCCTGCTTCATCCCGCGAAGCAAGGATGCGCCCGAAGGCGATGGCTGGATTGTGATGGTTTGCAACCGGCTGAACAGCCACACCAGCGACCTGCTGATCTTCGACGCGCTCGATATCGAGAAGGGTCCGGTGGCGACCGTCCATGTGCCGATCCGCCTGCGCTTCGGCCTGCATGGCAATTTCGCGCGCAGCGAGGATATCGGGTTGAAGGTATTGGAGGTCGCTTGATGCAGCCTCCCGCACCTCCAGGCCTCGAGTTCGTCTATGAAGCGGGCGGCGACCTGGAGCCTCCGCGTGAAATCGGCGCAACCCATGATGGCGCGCGGCGCATAATCCCGATTCTTCAGGGCGGCTATGTAAAGGGGCCGAAGATCAACGGCAGGCTGATGGGCAATTCGGCCGATTGGCAGCTCACCCGGCACGATGGCGTGACGGTGGCCGATGCGATCTATGCGATCGAGACCGATGATGGCACGCTGATCCAGATCCGCAACAAGGGTCTGCGCCACGGCCCACCCGAAGTGATGGAACGGCTGAAGAATGGCGAAGAAGTCGACCCGTCCGAATATTACTTCCGTACTGTGCCAGAGTTCATCGCGCCCGAAGGCAAATATGACTGGATGAACAAGTCGATCTTCATCTGTTCGGGCGCGCGCTTTGCCAGCGGGATCAAGCTCTGGGTGTGGCGCGTAACCTGATCAGTCGAGGACCAGCTCGACCAAAGTCGGGCCGCTTTCGGCAAAGCTCCAATGCAGCGTTTCGTCGAGCGACCCCGTCTGGCTCACGCGCCGAGCTGGCACGCCCATGCTTTCCGCCAGTTTGACGAAATCGATCCCCGGAATGTCCGTGCCCGGCACGTGATTCATCCCGAAGATCTGCGCGAAATGATCGAGCGCGGCATATTTGCGGTTGTTGAGGATCAGGAAGCTGACATTGGCGCTTTGCTCCGCAGCGCTCCAAAGGCTCTGGATGCTGTACATGGAAGACCCGTCGCCGATGAGCGCGATGACCTTGCGCTCGGGCAGGCCGCGCGCAATGCCTACCGCTGCTGGCATGGTGTAGCCGATGCCGCCGCTGGCCGTGGTGAAGAATCCCTGCTCGGTGGTGACGGGCAAGTGGTCATGCATCGCACCGCGGGCGGTTGGCGCTTCCTCGGCCAGGATAGAGCCAGCCGAGCGCAATTCGGCAATTCGATGCAGCACATAGGCGTCGCTCATCGCAGGCTCCGGCGCGGCGGCACGCGGGCTCGCGTCGCGCGCGGGTTTCGCGGCAACGCTCAGTGCAAGGGCGTGTAAGCCCGCGGCAACGTCGCCAAGCACGCCAATCCCTCCGGGCTGGAATGAATGATGCTGTGGATCGTCGCTGAGCAGGCCCAGCTTGGTGCCCGGCGCAATGTGGGGGCCGTGCCCTTCGGCATGATAGGAAAAGGCCTGCGCGCCCGCGACCAGAACGGTGTCATAGGGTGACAGAAGGCGCACAATCTCTTCGCGGAAGGCGGGCAGAAAGCCGGCAAAGCGCGGATGATCTTCCGGGAATGTCTCGCGCGAGGATAGCGGCGAACACCAGACGTCGGCCTGGCAGCGCTCAACCAGCGCAATCGCGGCATCCCAGCCGCCCGAGCGCGCTACGCCCGCACCCAGCACCAGTGCGGGGCGCTCCGCCGCATCCAGCATCGCAGCAAGCTGTGCGATCCCGTCTGCGGGCGGCTGCGCCACCAACGCGAGCTGCGGCATTTCCGGCATTTCGCATTCACGGTCCCAATCGTCGACGGGAACCGATACGAAGCACGGCCCCATCGGCGGGGTCATGGCAATATGGAACGCCCGGGCCAGCGCGAGCGGCACGTCTTCGGCGCGGGCAGGCTCGCAGGCCCATTTGACGAAGGGGCGCGGAAACTCTGTCGGCCTTTCTGCCCCCAGGAAGGGATCGAAGGGCAGGATCGAGCGCGCCTGCTGGCCTGCCGTCACGACAATCGGCGTGTTGTTGCGATAGGCGGTGTAGAGATTGCCCAGCGCATTGCCGGTGCCTGCCGAGCTATGCAGATTGACCAGCGAGGGTCTGCGCGTCGCCTGGGCATAGCCGTCCGCCATTCCCAGCACGACCGCTTCATTCAGACCCAGCACATAGGGAATGTCGTCAGGCATGCCTTGCAGCATCGGCAGCTCGGTCGAACCCGGATTGCCGAACAGCGCATCGACGCCGAAATGGCGGAAGACGGCGAAGCTTGCTTCACGAACACTTGTCATCCTGCAGCCCTTTCCAGCAGGGTTTCTTCGTCGCGCTGCGACCGCCTGGCGATGACCAGCAGCATTATGACAATCGGAATGGCTGCGGCGTTTACGGATAGCATGGCGGCGCGCAGGTCCCCGGTCGCGTCTGAAATCATGCCTACCATATAGGGGCCGATGCCCAAGCCAAGTATTGTCATGGCCAGCAGGTAAACGCTCGCCGTAATCGCGCGCATACGCGGCAGAACCTGCTCATACAGGATCGCGTAGAGCGGGGGCAGCCAGCCAGTCAGCACCAGGCTGTATGCCACGAAGCGCAGGTAGAAATCGCCCGCGCTAGGCGCGAAATAGACCCAGAAGGACATGATCGGGGAAAGGCCCATTGCGAACAACGCCACCCAGGCCCTGCCTGAAGAGGGGAACTTCACGTGGAGCTTGTCGGAAAGCGGGCCCCAAATCATCGGTCCGCCGATCCCCATGGCTGCCGCGAGCATCCCGAACTGGAGCGCAGCGTCGCGCATCGACAGGTCATAGGTGCCGATCAGGAAGCTGGGATTGAAGGCCATCATCCCGTAGTTGATGATCGATTGCAGCGTGCCGATGGCCATGCACATGATCAGCGTCGGCGAACGCGTGATGACACGAAAGGCTTGCGCATCGGCCAGCCGCATATTCTGTAGCAGGTTGACCATCACGAACAGGCCGAAGCCGATCACGGTCCATTGCAGGGCATGAGGGTCTATCGAAATGACACCGAGTTCGATTGCGGGGCGGGGCGATGCGGTGCTGGTGGCCCACCAGAGCGAAACCATGGCGAACGCGATCCCCGCCAGCCATGCGAAATTGTTGCGCCATGCCTGCGATGGTGCATTCAGCCGCCGCAGACTGACCCAATTGCCCATGGGCAGGACCGAAACGAGCACAAGCGTTCCCGCCCTGAATGGATGGGGATCGGGCGGCGTCTCGATCCCGTCCATCACTCCGCGCTCCGGTTCGCGCATGAACCACAGCAAGGGTGCCAGCACGAGGCCGGGTGCCGAGGCGACGAGGAAGGCGAACTGCCATCCGGCCAGCCCCAAGGGCTCGCTGCCCGCTTCAAAGCGATGCGTCCACCAATCGGCCGCAAGCCCGCCCAGCACCAGCGATCCACCCAGCCCCAGCGCAATGGCGGAAGCGATCACAGACATCACGAAGCCGCGGCGATGCTTTGGCCAGTAATCGTAAACCAGCGATGTGCCCGCCGGTTGCGAGGCCGCTTCACCGATCCCGACGCCCAGTCTCGAGAGTGCGAGCAGGGCGAAACTCGATGCCATCCCGGCAAGCGCCGTCGCCACGGACCAGGTGAGGATGCACAGAGCCAACAATTTGGTGCGGATCCAGCCATCGGCCACGCGCCCGAGCGGGAGCGAGAACAACGCATAGAACAGTGCGAAAACAGTGCCATAGAGCAGGCCCATCTCCGCGTCTCCGATATGGAGATCGGCCTTGATGGCCGGAGCAAGGATCGCGAGAATCTGCCGGTCGAGCAGGCTCAGTGCCTGCGTGAGCGCAACCAGCGTCAGCGCATATCCTGCGCCTTTCAGCGGAACCCTCGGCAGCGCGTCACCACTCACAATTTGAACCACCTTTCGGCGTTGGTTTGGAAGAACTTCTTCTTCTGCGCATCGGTGATGTCGAGATTGTCCATCGCACGAACCTCGTCCGCCACATATTCATAGGGATAGTCCATCGCATACATCACGCGGTCTTCGCCCATCACCTCGATCATCAGCTTGATTGCAGGCTCGAACGGCAAGCCGCTGCAGGTGCCGAGGAAATTGTTGCGCATATAGTGGAACAGGTCGTGCTTGAGTGGCTTGAGGCGCTCGTAGCGGCCTGATCTTATGCCGGCCTTGTGCATGAAATCGGTGCGATAAAGCCAATAGGGCAGCGCCTCGCAGCCATGCCCGGCCATGATCTGCAGATCTGGATAGCGGTCGAAAATGCCGGTCGTGACCAGTCGCAACAGGTGATAGCTGGTCTCGACCGCGAAGCCGAACACGGCACCGTCCAGCCCGGCGTCGATCATTCCACCCATCATCTCGTCAGGCAGGGTGGCCGGATGGATGTAGAGCGGCTGGCCGGTATCGGCGAGCGCGCGGAAAATGGGGTCGAATTGGGGCTCGTCCAGATAATGCCCCTGCGTGTGGCTGTTGATCTGGACGCCCTTGAAACCAAGCTCCTCTGCGCCGCGCCGGATTTCCTGCGCCGACCATTGCGGATCCTGCGGCGCAACTGCCGTCATTCCGATATAGCGATCGGGGTGAGCCTGGCAGGCATCGGCCAGATAGTCATTGGCGCGGCTGGCAATACCCTTGGCCTCTTCGGTGTCGAGCATGGGCTGCACACCCGGACTGGTCATAGCCAGGATTGCCTTGTCGATCCCCGTTTCGTCCATGTGTCGGATGCGCTGATCGCCAAGGTCGAGCAGGCGGTCCATGATCTGCGTCGTGCGTTCGGAGGGGCTCTGCGCGTAAAATCCCCATAGCGAGACCATACCCTTGTCCGCGGTGCCATCGTGCACCATGCGCAGGAACACATCGACCTGCTCGCGCGTGGCGAAGGCTTCCTCCGTCGCGATCCGCAAATATCCGCGATCGCCGCCAGTCTTGAGTTCGTGTGTCATCGCATTACCCTTCGTGAACTGCCTTGGTGACCATGCAGGCGAGTATGCCTTCGGGCCCGTCTTCCGAGCCGTGGCCGGACCATTTGACTCCGCCGAACGGGCTGTCCGCTCCGCCGATCATGTGGCTGTTGATGCCCAGCATCCCCGTTTCGATCTCGTCGGCCAGCCGCCGCTGGCGCTTGACGTCGTTGGTCCAGGCATAGGCGGCGAGGCCATAGGGAAGGCGGTTCGCCTCGGCCACCATCGCCTCTTCATCCTTGTAGGGATTGATCAGCGCGACCGGGCCGAACGGTTCTTCGTTCATGATTTCCGCATCGAGAGGGATCTCGGAGAGTACGGAGGGCGCATAGAAGAAGCCCTGATTGCCGATCCTCTCTCCGCCTGCGTCGAGCCTGGCGCCGGATTCCTTCGCATTGCCGATCAGCCGTTCCATCGCGTCCGGGCGGCGCGGATTGGCCATCGGCCCCATCTGCGTGCCGTCTTCCAGTCCGTTGCCGACTTTCCAGGCCTTCGCGCGCTGAGCGAAGCCATCGCGGAACTTCTCGAACACATTCTCCTGCACGATAAACCGCGTCGGGCTGACACAAACCTGGCCGGCATTGCGATATTTGCCCGCTACCGCTGTATCGAGCACCTGGTCGACATCGACATCGTCGAACACCAGCACCGGGCCATGCCCACCCAGTTCCATCGTGGTGCGCAGCATGTTGTCGGCGGCGAGCTTCAGCAAATGCTTGCCCACCACGGTCGATCCAGTGAAGCTCAGCTTGCGGATCACAGGGCTGGCGAGCAGGTGGCGGCTCACCTCGTCGGGAACGCCGAATACAGCCTGCGCAACCTCTTTCGGCAGTCCTGCGTCGAGCAGGCATTGCAGCACGCCCAGCGCCGAGGCAGGCGTTTCCTCTGCACTCTTGAGGATGACCGAACAGCCTGCTGCGATTGGCGCGCCGAGTTTGCGGCCGACATTGCCGATCGGGAAGTTCCAGGGGCTGAAGGCGGCGACGGGGCCGGCCGGCTCATGCCGCACGGTTGAGCGCTGGCCGGTTGGGCGCACCAGCTCGCGGCCATAGATGCGGAACACCTCGCCCGCGTAGAAATTGAACAGCCCGACATTCATCAGCACTTCGATCCGGCTTTCGGCCAGCGGCTTGCCTTCCTCCATCGTCGCGATGCGGGCGAGGTCTTCCTGCCGCTCCATCAGCAGCCGGGCCGCACCCTGAAGCACGGCGGCGCGCTGCTGGGGCGTGCTCTTGCGCCAGATACGGAATCCTTCCGCAGCAGTTTCCAATGCGCGATCGAGGTCTGCAGCATCGGCCAGCGGAAGCGCGCCGATGGTCTCGCCAGTGGCCGGATTGACAACGTCGAAAGTGCGTCGGCTTCCGCCGGAGACTTTCTCGCCTGCGATAATCATATGGAGCGATGGGTAGTCGGTCATAACTGTCTTTCTGTTTGCTGTTTAGCGGCCAAGCGCTTCGAGCCGTGCCACTTCGGCGCGATAGGGCTTCATGGCGCGGAACATCAGGAAGCAGGCGAGCGGCAGGATGATACTCGCGGTGATCACCAATGCTTCCTGCAATTTAGCCGGATCGCCAACCACATATTGCGAAACGAGCCCGATCACGAAACTGCCCATCGCGCCGAAGAATGTGAACATGAACAGGTAGAACGCCGTCACCTGCCCGCGCATCGAGTTGGGCGCAACACGCTGGATTGCGGCGTTTTGCGGTACGGCCCCCGCTAGCCCGAACATGCCTGCAAATCCGAAGGCAATCATCGAGGTCCACCCTGTCGGGGCGAGCAGCGCGGTGAGCGTGCTGACCGTCGTACCGCAGAAGAAGATAAAGGCGGCGCGGACGTTGGCATCCTTGTGCCTCTTCGCGAGCCATTCGACGAGCGTACCGCCGAGGACAAGCCCGGCCAGCGAACCGATCAGGACCGTGATCGCGATTGCGGAACCGATTTCCGCTTCGTCCCAGCCGAATGTGCGGATCATGAACGGTATGCGCCAGAAAGCGAGGCCGAAGCTCTCCGTAGCGCTCAGGGCCAGCGCAGCGAAAAGGGGGTAATAGACCTTGCCGCTGGCGTGGATCGCCCGGGCCGCATCGAAGCCCATGAAGGTTATGACCTTTCGGCCGAAACTTGCATTCTCGGGCGGCTGCTCCACGTCTGCGACGGGCGCCATGCGTTGCGGCTCCCTGACCGTGAGGAACAAGAGCGAAGCCACGAAGGCAGGTAGGGCAATCCAGATCAGAATCCATTGCCACGGCAGGATGCGCAGTCCGGCAATGTAGCTCGGTTCCCATGCAGCGGTCATGATGATCAGATGTCCACCAACCAGCGGCCCCAGCGTGGTGCCGCCGATGAATCCGAACTGCAGCAAGGCAAAGGCGCGGGTGATGATCTTGGGCGGGAAGGCGTCGGCAATCAGCGAATAGGAGCTGGGCGCATGGGCCGAACCGCCAGCGGCCAGAAAGACGCGGCTGCCCACGAACTGGATGAAGGTCTGCGCGATGCCGCCCAATGCGGTGACGAGGCCAACCACGGCGACGCCGCCCGACAGGACATATTTCCGCGGCCAGATGTCGGCCAGCCGGGCGAGCGGGATGCCTACGAAGAGATAGCAGATGATGCTCGCCGGGCCTGCGAGAAAGCCAAGCTGCGCATCGGTGAGGCCAAAGTCGGCCTTGATCCGCTCGGCCAACATGCCGAACACCACCTGGTCGAAAAAAGTGACGAATGTGGCGAAGATAATCACGAACAGCGCCCAATAGCGCGCCGGGGCGGATGGCCATTGCTTCTCGGGCGCGTCGGCCTGTTGCAGGCCTAGATCCTTCCCCGCCTCCTCGGCCGGCGCCGCGCTGGGCCCTATCGCCATAGTGTGTTCCCTCTCCCTCGATCCGCCAGATTTCCCGGTCAGAATTGTTGGTGTTGCATACAATCGGCTATTGGTGAATAGTCAAGCATAACAATTGTGAGCATTGAGGCCCGGTTGACCGGCCTTGCACGAAACGGGAGAGAGAAATGCAGGATCTGGCCGGCAAGACGGCATTCATTACCGGTGGGGCCAGCGGTATCGGCCTGGGCATAGCCAAGGCCGCCCTTGGATATGGGATGAATGTGGTTATCGCCGACATTCGTGACGATCACCTAGCTGAAGGCGAGGCGGAACTTGGCGGGGGCGACAGGGTTCTCGCGCTCAAGCTCGATGTCACCGATCGCGAGGCCTATGCCAGAGCCGCCGACGCGGCAGAGGCGAAATTCGGCAAGCTTCACCTGCTGGTCAACAATGCGGGCGTGGCTGTGGTCGGGCCGACCGAGCTCGCGACCTTCCAGGATTGGGACTGGGTCATGAATGTCAATCTGGGCGGCGTGATCAATGGCGTGGTCACGGTCCTGCCGCGGATTCTCGCGCATGGGGAAGGCGGACATATCGTCAACACGTCCTCCATGTCGGGCATGGTGCCGGTCGGGGGCACCACGATCTACTCGACCGCCAAGGCGGCGGTGCTGACCATGATGGAATGCATGCGGCCGGAACTGGAAGCACGCGGCGTTATCTGTTCCGCCTTTTGTCCCGGCGCGGTCCAGTCCAACATTGCGCAGGCCAGTGAAACCCGGCCCGACGAATTGGCCGAATCTGGTTATGCGGAGGCAGACAAGCGGCGCCAGTCGGGCGGCGACCACTTCCACCTCTATATGACCAAGGAGGAGGTGGGCGAACGCGTTCTGGAAGGCGTATTGAATGACGAGCTCTACATCCTGACTCACGCCGAGTTCCTCGACGGGGTGAGCGACCGGGCCAAGGCGATGGTGGCTTCAGTCCCGGCCAAGCGACCGCAGAACGAGGGATACAAGCAGACCTTTGCCATGCTGTTCAATTCGCCGATCTGGGCCGACGAGATCGCGCGGCAAGAGAAGCTCAAGGCATGAAGTCGCTCATTGCAGGCGCACTCGCAGTGATGGCCTTTGTTTTTGGAGGCACATCGCCGGCCTATGCGGAACAGCCCGCTTATGCCGAGGACCGGGCCGCGATCGAGGAACTGATGGCGCGCTATCTCTTCGCCATGGATTGGAACGATTTCGATAGCTATGCCGAGACCTTCACCGAAGATGGCGAGCTTGTTTTCGCGACAGGAGCAGCGAAAGGACGCCAGGCAATCCGCGACATGGCGCGCAAGTTCAAGCAGCGGCTTGGAGAAATCTATCGCGATGAGGATGGCAACCCCGCTGTCCTGCGCCACGTCCTCGGCCACACTTCCATCCGTGTCGAAGGCGACCGGGCGTGGTCGCGCGGCTTCTGGTACGAAATGGGCAATACGGGACCTGGCAAGACGCCAGAAATCGGCTCGT
The DNA here is from genome assembly GCF_050299635.1 of Altererythrobacter sp. Lineage (NCBI taxonomy): Bacteria > Pseudomonadati > Pseudomonadota > Alphaproteobacteria > Sphingomonadales > Erythrobacteraceae > Altererythrobacter > Altererythrobacter sp. The sequence continues at coordinate 53,402 of NZ_JBNKWF010000013.1, read as the reverse complement.
TCGGTACTTACGCAGACGAGCTGGTGCGGATCGACGGGCGCTGGTTCTTCACGAAGCGCGAAGTCTTCAACGAGTTTCTCGAAGGCAGGGGAACGAGAGCGGAGAACCCTGTGCGCCGGATGGATGCGCAAGCCGATGAAATGGCCAATGGAGAGGTGGAATGATCGATTTCAAGGGGCGTACGGCCTTTGTAACGGGCGGAGCCAACGGTGTGGGCATCGGGCTGGTGCGCGCGCTTCTGCAGGAAGGAGCGAAAGTCTGCATCGCCGATATTCGCGAGGATCACATCGAACGCGCGCTCTCGACGCTCGACAATCGTGAAGTCATGGGCGTTCAGGTCGATGTTTCCAGCCGGGACGGCATGGCTGCAGCGCGCGATGAGGTTGAAGCGAAATTCGGCCCCGTCACGCTGCTGTTCAACAACGCCGGGGTGAACCTGTTCCAGACGATCGAGGACAGTTCCTATTCCGATTGGGACTGGCTGATGGGCGTAAACCTGCATGGCCCGATCAACGGCGTGATGACCTTCGTTCCGCGCATGGTCGAACACGGGCAGGGCGGCTATATCGTCAACACGGCAAGCATGGCTGCGTGGCTCGCATCGGGATCTCCCGGCATCTACAACACCACCAAATTCGCCCTGCGTGGAATGAGCGAGAGCCTGCGCTGCAGCCTCGCGCCCAAGGGGATCGGGGTGTCCTGCGTCTGCCCAGGCCTGGTCAAGAGCTACATCTATGCCTCGGACGACATCCGGCCCAGGGAGCTCATGTCCGATGCCAGGCCCGTCGATACGGACAATGTCGAGCGGCTGGCGGGACTGCACCAGGTGGGCATGGAACCCGACGTCATTGCCGAGCGTATCCTGCAGGGAATGCGAGAGAACCAGGCCTATATCTTTCCCATGCCCGACCATAAGGAGGAGCTGGCGGAGTATTTCCAGGAAGTGCTGGGCGATTACCGCGATTATCCGCAGGATCCGGGCTATGATGAGCGGGTCAAAATCGAGGCCATGCGCCGCAAGGGCTATGAAGCGGCCCGCGCGGCAGCAAGGAATGCTATCTGAGGAGACGGACAATGCGGGTCAATGCGCTCGATCATGTCAACATCATCACCGGCGATCTCGATGGCACCGCGCGTTTCTATCAGGAGCTGTTCGGGCTGGAACGGTGCGACGCGCCCCCGCCGCTGACGCCGCAGAATGCGCAGTGGATGTATGACGGGGAGGGACGTGCGATCTTCCACATCAACTCGCTCGATTGCCCGCGCGCCTACGACCGTGAAGTGCGCGAAGGGCCGACAGGGTCGATCCATCATGTGGCGCTGAGCTGTTCGGGCCATGACGAGATGCTCGCGCGGCTCGACGCGCGCGGCATGGACCGCAAGCTCAATCACATAGAAGCGATCGGCCTGAGGCAGATCTTTACGCAGGATCCCAACGGCGTCTTGCTGGAGCTGAATTTTTTCGGCGACTAGCCGGCGAGGCCGAGCAGGATTTCGAGCAGCTGTTCCGGCTGGTCGTTCATCACGGCATGCCCTGAATCCGCTACATGGACTTCCCATGAGGGATCGTCTTCCACCTCGTTGTAGAAGCGGCGGAAGGGCGTCGGTTCCCAGGACTTTGCGAAGATATAGCAGCGCCGGGGAATCTTCGCTTCCTCGCCTGTGAACTCCACTGCTTCCACCAGCGTCAGCAAGGGGTGCGGCGATTTCCCTGGGTGATCGGCGCCCATGATCGGGGTGACATAGCCCGGCTTGAACTTCTGCGAATCGATATAGTGATTGTGTTCGAACTCGCCGGTGATGTCCCACAGGCTCTCGCCATCCTTGGGCAGAAAGGCATCGATATAGGCAATCGCATCGATGCCCGCGCCAAGACGTGTCGCGACACCTGTAATCACCATTCCGCCATAGCTGTGCCCAACCAGAATGAAGCGCTCGAAGCCGGTCTGCTCGATCTGGCGACAGACGTCGTCGATATGATCGGTCAGTGTAATGCAGGCATTCATCCGATCACGCCACTTGCCCAACCCCGAGAGGTTGGCGGCAATCACGCGGTGGCCTGCGGTGAACAGGCCTTCGGCAATCCGGTCATAGCCCGCGCTGCTTCCCCAGGCGCCATGGACCAGGACGAAGTTGGCCATTCTACTCGCCGTATTTGTCGTTGTAGCGCACGATCCAGTCGATCGTGTTCTCCACTCCCCCGAAGGGGTAAAAGTGGAGCCGCACCCGGCCATGTTCGTTGCCCAGCTTCGCCGCGAACTCGTCCACCAGGCGATCCGGACCGGCCGAGCCGATCAGATTGCCTAGCGAAACGCCGTATTTGCGCATCACGCTGGCGGATGCGCCGACGCCGCAACGTGCCGCAAAACGCAGCAGCTTCTTGATCCCTGCCGGGCCGGGCACACCGATACGGATCGGCGCATCGATGCCGCGTAACCGGGCCTTGCGCAGCCAGTCGAGGAAGGCATCGGGGTCGAAACCGAATTGAGTGACGATCAGCGGCGCCATGCCGCGCCTTTCGATCTCGGCGATTTTCATTTCCAGCACGTCCCAGGCCTGCGGATCGGTCATGTTCGGATGGCCTTCCGGGTGCCCTCCAATACCGATCGCCATGATGCCGTTCCGCTCGAACGCGCCGGTCGCGATTAGCGCAGCGGTATCGAAGAAGGGTCCTTGCGGTTCGGGAGGGTCGCCCGCGACGACGAAGCAGCGCCTCACTCCGGCCTGTTCGACCACGGCGGCAAGATAGCCCTCGAACTCCTCATGGCTAAGGATACGCCGGGCCGAGAAATGGGGCATCGGCTCGAAGCCCATTTCCCGCACGGCGACGGCCGCCGCGATCCTTGCGTCCTGCTCCTCGCCGGGAAGGAAGGTGATCGCAATCGGCGTTTCGGGCGGCATCTTGGGCGCTGCCGCCCGCAAATCCTCAACGTCTTTCGCCGTGATCTCGATCGAATAGCCGTCAAGGATGCCGTTGGGCGGCAGATCCCAGTTGGGGTGCAGATGCGTCGCAGCGGTTGGCATGGGGGCTTCCCGCCTCAGCGCTCGGTCCGCCAGCCTTCGTGATAGGTCTCGCGAGCCACGCGGCTGTAAGGCACGGGGCTGACGATCGCGCGGACCGAGAGCTGTTTGTGCGGCTCGACCGTGGTCTTCTTGGTGCCGCCGTTTTCTTCGCCCCACACCACGCGCACTTCGCTGCCGACCGGAACTTCCGGATCGACCGTCGCGAGGCTCAGCGCCTGCTTTTCGTTATAGGAATAGCCGGTGAACATGGAGAAGCCGAGCACTTTGCCATCGGCATCGGTCACGGCGTCATAATTGGACGAAGCATAGTTCGCGAGCGGCACGTCGAAGAACTTGTACTGATCGCCATCCGGATCGAACATGCTAGCCATGATCTTGGCCATGTCTTCGGGATGCCAGGCAAGCGTCACCTTCTTGCGCTGGGCTGCGGGATCGAGCGCTTCCAGCGCTTCGCGGCCATGGAAATCATGGTCGAACTTCACGAAGGGGCCGTAACCGAGCTCCCACGGGTTGAGGTAGTAATCCTCGATATTGTCCGAAACGAATGAACCGCCGATCGATCCGGTCGCTTCGTAGCTGTCCGCGCCAAGCCACTCGCGGAAGCCCTTGAGCTTCTCGCCGGTATAGATGGCCGGCAGCGGGGAGGGGATCCAGCCCGATTCGAGCGTGTTGGAAGGATAGGCGCGGCTGCCGCATGGGATCAGGCCGAACTCCTTGCCCGCTTCGAGGATCGCAGCACGGATTTCCTCCTGCTCCTCATAAGGGCCCCAGATTTCGAGGCCCGGCGCACCCGACATGCCGTGACGCAGCGTCTTCACCTGGCGCCCTGCAATGTTCATGGTGCTCATATTGAAGAATTTGAGCTGTTCCAGCGGGCCGCCATGCAGCTTCTCGATCACGTTCCAGGCCTGTGGGCCCTGGATCTGGAAGCGCCATTCCTTGCGGCTGACGGGCTTGCCCATCGGGCGCATCGGTGAACGATCATCAAGCTCGATTTCGCAGTCATAGCCGCCGGTTTCGCCGTGGTAGCGCAGCCAGTTGCTGGCTGGCGCGCGGCCGACATAGGTGAAGCTTTCCTCTTCCTCCCAGAAGATGATGCCGTCACCGATCACGTGGCCATAGGGAGTGGTCGGCACATATTGCTTGGCCTTATTGACGGCCCAACCCTTGGAGGAATTGATCATGGTGTCAGACAGCAGTTTGCCTGCGTCCTTGCCGCGAATGTAGAGGTTCACCATGTGATGCGACTGGTCGAACAGCACGGCAGAATGCTGCCATGCCCATTGCTCGCTGCGCCAGTTCGAAAACTCCGGTGCCACGACCGGATAGACATATGCCCCAAGCTGCGAATTGCGCAGCATCGATACGATGTTGCCCTGCCCCTGCAGGACCTGCTCCAGATTCTGTGCCGTCATGTTGGCTCTCCCAAAAAATTGTATGCAAGACATACAATTTTTTGGTAGGCATGCAATCGGAAATTTGGAAAGGCCCTGTATTCCGGGGCGTAGATAGGTTGAGAGGAAAGGCCTGATGGCTGACGAACTGGTCCTGACGTTGTCATGCGAAGACAAGCCGGGGATTACTGCGCGCGTAACGGGCTTTATCGCCGAACAAGGCGGCAATATTCACGAGGCGCAGCAGTTCAACGACCAGTTGCAGGGCAGCTTCTTCATGCGAGTGGCATTCGATCCGCGCGGCGCCGATGTAGCCCGCTTGCGCGAATCATTTGCGCCCCTTGCCGAAGAATACGGCATGGACTGGCAGATTCGCGATCGCGCGGTGCCACGCAAAGTGGTTCTGATGGTCAGCAAATTCGACCACTGCCTGGGCGATCTGCTCTATCGTCACCGTATCGGCGAGTTGAACTACGAGCCCGTGGCGATCATCTCGAATCACCCGCGCGAAGCGCTTAGCATTTCGGTGATGGGCGATATCCCGTACCACCATTTCCCGATCACCAAGGACACCAAGCCGCAGCAGGAAGCGCAGATAAAACAGGTGGTCAACGAAACCGGTGCGGAACTTGTCGTGCTCGCCCGCTACATGCAGATTCTTTCAGACGATCTCGCGGCCTTCCTGTCCGGTCGCTGCATCAACATCCACCACTCGTTCCTGCCGGGTTTCAAAGGGGCCAAACCCTATCACCAGGCCCATGCGCGCGGCGTGAAGATGATCGGTGCGACAGCTCACTATGTGACGACGGACCTCGATGAGGGGCCAATCATCCACCAGGATGTGGAAACGGTCACCCATGCCGACAGCCCGGAAGAAATGGTGCGCAAGGGACGCGATATCGAACGCCGCGTGCTGGCCGAAGCGGTGCGTATGCATCTCGATGACCGGGTCTTGCTGAACAAGGACAAGACCGTCGTTTTCAAGAGCTAGTCGGTTTCGACATTCAGCCCTGATGGCCTGCAAATGGCGGTTTTCCGTGCTTCCGGTGCTCACGACCATGAAGGTCGCTGCGCGCCGGTTCACAAAAACCCACCGTTTTCCTCACATCATCATCTGAATGTCGAAGCCGTCCTTACCTAGCGCTGGCTGACGGCGCGTTCAGGCAAGCGTGGTGCGGTACATCTCGCGGCGGTAGCCGTCGAAATCGTTCGCGGCGAGGTGGAGGCAGGCCCGATTGTCCCACATAGCGACCATTCCTACTTCCCAGCGCAGCCGACAGGTGAAAGCATGCTGGGTGATGTGGCGGGTGAGGAAATCGAGCAGCGGGCGGCTTTCCTCTTCGGTCATGCCATCGATCCCGATCGCATAAACCTCGTCGACATAAAGAGCTTCCTCGCCCGTCTCCGGATGCTTGCGAACCAGCGGATGCGCTGTTCCGGCAAGAGCGGCCTCGCGGCTTTCATCGCTGGCGAAGGCGAGCGGCTTGCCTGAAACCTTCTCCTGTGTCGCCATGTTTGCGGCGGCCGACATGCGTACCTTCAGCGGGCGCAGCATGTCCTGCATGGTGGGGCTGAGCATGCGGAAGGCGAGCGCGGTATCCGCCCAGACCGTATCGCCGCCATAGGGCGGAATCTCAACCGCGCGCAGAATGGTGATGGAGGGTGGCGATGCCAGGAAAGGCGAATCGGTGTGCCAGCCGCTGCCGAACATCGCCTTGCTGCGGTGGTCGGCTTCCTTGATGATCGGCTGGACAGGCCGGTGACCGGGCACCCCTTGCGTATAGGCATCCCTGGCAAAGGGTCCGAAGCGCGCGGCGAAGCCTTCGTGCTCGGCGTGCGTAAGGTTCTGGTTGCGCGCGAACAGCATCTTGTGCCGCCAGAACGCGTGGCGGAGTTCGTCAAACTCCTCGTCCGTGAGCTCGGCCAGGCGAAGCCCGACCAGCTCCGCACCCATGGAGGATGAAATCGGAGCTACCGTGATATGGCGGTATTCGCGGGCCGCGTTGTCGAACGCGCCGGACGGGCTCAACCTGACTTCGCGCATGGCTTCCTCTCCTTGACGGGGGAGGCTAGGCGGCGCGGCGTGCCGTGTCGATAGGGTTGGAATCCGCGCCAATTAAGCGAGTTGAAAGGTGTCGCTGCGCGGGAGAGCAAGCCCTCGCCCGCGCAGCAAATTGGCAAACGCTACAGCCCCTCTATCGACAGGAGCCGGATCGGTCGGATCAGGCCAATGGCACCGAATTGACGATATGCGGCTGGGTATATTCGAGCAGGCCGGCGACACCCAGTTCCCCGCCCATGCCGCTCATCTTCGAGCCGCGGAACGGGATGGTGGGATCGATCGCGAGGTGCTGGTTGACCCAGACAGTGCCGCTGTCGATCTGCATGGCGACGGCTGTGGCGCGATCGAGATCCATGCCCCACACCGTGCCTGCAAGACCGTAGTCGGAATTGTTGGCGCGTGCGATCACATCGGCGATGTCGTCATATTTCTGGACCGGCAGGACCGGGCCGAACTGTTCCTCAGCCACCAGCGGGGCGTCGTCGTCCAGATCGCGGAAGATCGTCGGAGGAATGAAATAGCCCTTGCGGTCGGGGATTTCGCCTCCGGCCACCAGCGTGCCGCGGGTCTTCGCATCCTCGATCAGGCCCTGGACCTTTTCGAACTGCATCCTGTTCTGCAGCGGCCCAACCGTCGAACCCTGCTTCGATCCGTCATCCACCACCGCAGCGCCGGCGAGCTTGGCTATTTCCTCGCAGAACTCGTCATACATGCTGGAGGGGACATAAGCACGCTTGATCGCGACGCAGATCTGGCCGGCATTGGCCATTGCCCCGGCATAGACCTTTTCTGCGGCCAGTTTGGCTGGCACATCATCGAGCACGATCGCCGCGTCATTCCCGCCGAGTTCCAGAGTCACGCGCTTGATGCTTTCGGCAGCGGAGGCCAGCACTTTGGCGCCAGTCGCGGTGGAACCGGTGAAGGAGATCTTGGCGATCTTGGGGTGCGTGGTCATGAGCGGACCGAGTTCGTTCTCGTCGCACAGGACGTTGAACACACCGGCGGGCAGTATGTCCCTGGCGATCTCGCCAACTACACAGGTCGTGAGCGGAGTGGTGGGGGCGGGCTTCGAAACCAGCGTATTGCCCGCCAGCAGGGCCGGGCCGAGCTTGTTGATCAGCAAGATGACCGGGAAGTTCCACGGCGTGATCGAAGCGCAGACCCCCAGCGGCGTACGGTGCTCGACCACGCGGTTGCCGCCATCGTCGCGAATGACTTCGTCTTCGACCCGCATACCCAGGAAAGCGCGCAGCGTTCCGACAGCCGCCATCATCTCGAATTGCGCCTGGTCGATCGGCTTTCCCTGTTCGGCAGTCAGCAGGCGAGCCAGCTCGTCAGAACGCGCTTCGATCGCATCGGCCAGTCTGCTCAGATATCCGGCTCGCTCGTCATAGCTCTTGGCCGACCATTCCGGGAATGCGCGCTCCGCCGCATCGACTGCCTTGTTGAGCAGCGCCTCGTCTGCCTTGGGGCAATTTGCGATCACCTCTTCAGTCGCCGGATTGATGACTGCAAAGCTCGTGGCGCCGCCAACCAGTTCGCCGTCAATCAGAAGTTTGTATTCATGTGCCATTTCTCTCTCCCGGGAAGGGGCGCATGCCCTGCAGGCAAGGCACGGCCCTGAAGACTCAAATTGGGTTATGCATTGCGATTCTCGACCCAATATGTATGCTGGGCATACAAAAAATGCAATTGGATGTGGAGGAGCCCTATGAAGGAGGGCCGCGACCTTGCGGGGCTGACAGGTTATCTCCTGCAGCGAACGAACTTGTTGTTCTTTTCGAAAGCGGCAAAGTCCCTGGCTCCGTTCGGGATTTCGCCTGCCCGTTTTTCTGCATTGATGCTTGTCCGTGACAATCCCGGCTGCACGCAAACGGCCCTGGGCGAAGCGCTGGATGTCAATCGATCGAGCGCGATGAAAATCATCAATAATCTGGAGGAACGGGGCCTCGTTTCGCGCCAGCCCGGCAAGGATGCGAGGGCGAATGCACTCCATTTGACCGAGAAAGGCGAGAAGCTGATTCCACAAATCATGCGTGAGTTGAAGGAAGGTGAAGACCGTCTGTTTGAATCTCTGGATGCTGAAGATCGGGCCACGCTCAACCGGTTGCTTGACCGGCTTCGGCGGCCACGATCTTGACAATTGCGCCAAAAACTTGATTGTATGCCAGGCATACAAAATTGGGATTGACCGGGAGCGATACTGATGAACACGCAGGTTTGCATTATTGGAGCCGGGCCTGCCGGACTGCTGTTGGGGCATTTGCTTCGGGCCGAGGGGATCGAATGCGTCGTTCTAGAGCGGCAAACCGGCGATTACGTGCTTGGACGGATTCGGGCGGGCGTCCTGGAAACGATCACGGTCGATCTGATGGAACGGCTGGGCCTGGACGGACGGATGAAAGAGGAGGGTTTGTGGCATGACGGCTTCAACCTCGCCGATGGCGAACGGCTGATCCGCATCGACATGGCCGACCTCGTGGGCAGCCGCGTGATGGTTTACGGCCAGACAGAAATCACGCGCGATCTGATGGATGCCTGCGAAGAACGCGACCTGGAAGTGATCTACGAAGCCCAGGATGTGACGCTCCACGATGTGGAAGGCGACGCGCCCTATGTCACCTATTCGAAGGATGGGGCAGAGTACCGGATAGACTGCCGCATGATCGCCGGATGCGACGGATTTTACGGGCCCAGCCGCCAGGCGATTCCCGCCAGCGTGGGCAAGGAATACGAGCGCGTGTATCCCTTCGGCTGGCTGGGCATTCTGGCCGATGTGCCACCCTGCAATCACGAGCTCATCTACGCCAATCACGAGCGCGGTTTTGCGCTTGCCAGCATGCGCAGCACGACGCGCAGCCGCTATTACATCGATGTCCCGCTGACCGAGAAGATCGAAGATTGGCCCGACGAACGGGTGTGGGACGAACTGGCGGTCAGGCTGGGCGCAGAGGCGGCCGAAAGTATGGTTCGTGGCCCTTCGATCGAAAAGAGCATTGCACCGCTTCGCAGCTATGTCTTCGCACCGATGCGGCACGGATCGCTGATGCTGTGCGGCGACGCGGCGCATATCGTGCCGCCGACGGGGGCGAAAGGTCTCAACCTTGCCGCCAGCGATGTGCACTACGCGGCAGAGGCGCTGACGGCTCTGTTCAAACATGCCGACAATGATGCGGTCGTGCGCTATTCCGACAAGGCATTGGCGCGCGTATGGAAATCCGAACGGTTTAGCTGGTCGCTCACCAATCTGATGCACCGCTTCCCCGAAGACGGGCCCTTCGAACGCGCGATGCAGGTCGCCGAACTGGACTACATCGCGAACTCGCGCGCGGCGCAAACTTCTATCGCCGAAAATTATGTCGGGTTGAAAGTGTGATCATGCGAAAGTTTTCGAGATCTGCTTTGGAGATTGTATGCTAGGTTAGGCAAGAGGCGAGATCGGGCCAAAGAGCCTGACGCGCCACTGGGAGGCAAAGGCGAATGGATGCGCTGGGCAAGGGCATAATCGAACATTTCGATTCCCGATTCCGTGGTTCGGCCAAATGGCTCGACTACTGGAACAACCTGCTGGGACAGACCTTCAACGGACTGGTGATGGATCCCGAATACGGGGCTAGCAAGGCCGAACTTTCGCGCTGGACCATGGATGATCTCGCTCTGGTCATGCCGCAGAGCCCCGCCTGTCGCGTCAGCAGACGGTTGGATAATCGCGAACATGCTGATGGCGCGCGCCTGGTCTTTCACCTGATCGAGCGTGGCCACGGGCGGCTGACACAGCGTGGGCGAACCGTCGAGGTTTCACCGGGCGATGCGGTGATGTGCGCTGCGGAAGAGCATTACGAGTTCGATTTCTACACACCGCATCAGGTTTCGATCATCGACGCGCCGCGGACCAGCCTGACCCTCTCGGACGATGAAATCGAAGCCGCAATCGCCACGAAGGTCTCCATTCGGCAAGTCAACACGCGAGTCCTGCAAAGCTTCGTCCGTTCCTTGTGGAGCGAAGCGGGCAGCGCCGCCGAACAGGAGAGCATGGGTCAATATCGTCCGATCCTGCTCGAAATGATTGGCATGGCATTGAAGTCAGAGGATGCAGGGAGCGCAGATGGCCGTCGCAAATGCGGTAGCCAGCTTCTGGTCACGATGGATCGGGTTGTCGATGCCAGATTGCATGATCCGGATTTGTCGCCTGCCGTGCTGGCGCAGGAACTGGGCGTTTCCTTGCGAAAGCTGCAGGCGGCGGTTTCGACGCGCGGGACAACGCCGCGCGAGATAATCTGTCGGCGCAGGATCGAGCGGGCCGCCCGGCGGCTGGTGCTCGAACCCGAAGTCCGCATCGGATCGATTGCCTTTGATTGCGGCTATCAGGACACGGCCCATTTCTCGCGCCGGTTTCGCGCATTGCTGGGCTGCAGTCCGGCCCAATACCGCCAGAAGCACTGACTTCGGCCCTCAGCCGCAGATTCCTGCGCGTTCGCACAGGTAATTTTCGCGCTCGTCCAACGCAATTTGCACTCAAGAGGCCTATTTTCCCGGCAATGACCATCGGGAGAGATATCAAAATGAGGAATCTGTTTCTGGGAGCCAGCGCTCTCGCAATGGGCGTAGCTGGTCTGTCCGCGCCGCTGCATGCCCAGGAGGCGACTGCTGGCGAGGCCGGGGCCGGACAGGCGCAATCCGGCGGCATCAGCGAGATCATTGTCACGGCTCAAAAGCGCGCAGAAAACGTGCAGGATGTGCCGATCGCGATCAGTGCATTCGGCAGCGAAGCCCTGCAAGAGCGTGCAGTAACCGACGTTGCATCGCTCGGGGCATTGGCGCCGAACGTTAACCTGGACGGCGGCACGCCCTTCTCTGGTTCTTCGGCCGTGCTTTCCGCGACCATCCGCGGCATCGGATCGGACGATTTCGCCTTCAACATCGATCCGGGCGTCGGGATCTATCTCGACGGGGTTTATCTCGCGCGGACGGTTGGGGCCAATCAGGACCTGCCCGACGTGGAACGGATCGAAGTTCTCAAGGGGCCGCAAGGGACGCTGTTCGGACGGAACACGATCGGCGGTGCAGTCTCCATCGTGACGCATGATCCGGGCGACGAGTTCCGGGTAAAGGGCGACATCACGACCGGCAGCTTCTCGCTGCTCAAGGCGCGGGCGGTCGTCGACTTGCCGCTGGCGGAAGGGCTTGCCGCCTCCGTAACTGCCGCTGCGACGAGCCGCAAAGGTTTCCAAAAGCGCATTCCCTATGAAGGGACTGCAGCCGAAATGCGGGCGATTGCCAATTCGGACAGTTTCACCAGCTTCAACCACGCCGCCTACGATACGCATTCACGCCAGAGCGGGGACAACAATGTCAGCCTGCGCGGAAAGCTGAAATGGGATACTGGCAGTCCGTTCCGTGTCACGCTGTCGGGCGATTACACTAACCAGGATTCTTCGGGCCAGAACAGCTCGCTGCTCGGCGTGTCCTTCCCGCCCGGGCCGTTCGCGCCGACCAACCCGCTTCCCGGAACGGCGATCAATCCCATCGCTCCGGTCGACGGCTTCCTGTTCGCAGGGCTGTATAATTTCTGCATCAACTCTTCGCCGGCCGACATCGCAGCGCGCGGAGCCGATGCCTTGTGTGGCGCGCGCGGCACCAGCGTCTATCCCGGCCTTCTCCTAGGCTCGATTGCCGGTGTGAACGCCGATGGCGATCCATCGAACGACAGACTACCCTGGGACGGCCGTTTCATTACTGGCGATCCCGACAAATCCTATGCGACCGGCCCGACCTTCAACGATCTGGAAGCATGGGGCGTTGCGGGAAATATCGAGGCAGACCTCGGCGATCTCTTCACCGTGCGTTCGATTACCGCCTATCGCGAGAGCCACTGGAAGGCGGGCACGGATGTCGACGGATCGCCGCTGACCATGCTCGAGCTGACCTTCTCGCAGAATCAGGAGCAGTTCTCGCAAGAGTTGCAAGTCCTCGGAAACGGCCTGTTGGGCGGACGGCTCGATATGGTCCTGGGGGCCTATTACTTCAAAGAGAAGGGCGACCTGCACGATTTCGTGACCTTCGATGAAGGCCTGTTGCAGGTCGATGGGCCGAACCAGTTCGACACGGAAAACTACGCCTTCTTCGCGCAGCTCGATTTCAAGGTGACTGACTGGCTCGGCATCACGCTGGGCGGGCGCTACACGAATGAGACCAAGCAGTTCGAAGGTGGCCAGCAGGACCTCAACGGCGGCAATTACAAGCTGTTCGGTTGCGCGGATCCGGATGGGACGATCTATCCATTCGGAGACTTCCCGCTCGCTCCGCCGCAGGCAGCAGGTGGGCCGCCCTGTTTCGCCGCGCTGTCCTATCCCGATCCGACCAATCCGGTGCGGGTCTTTGTTCCCGGCGTCAATGAGAAGAAGTTCTCCAACTTCTCGCCCAAGATCGGCGTGCAACTATTCCCGGCTGACGATGTCATGCTCTACGCGAGCTATTCGGAAGGGTACAAGACGGGTGGCTGGACGACCCGCCTCACCAATCCGCAGGGCAGTGTAGCACCCGATTTCGACGAAGAAGTCGCCGAGACATGGGAAGCGGGCTTCAAGTCGACATTGCTCGGGCGGACGCTGCAAATCAACGGCGCGGTTTTCACCACCAATTATAAGGACGTGCAGCTCAACCAGCAGATCGGCACTTCGCCAACGATCGACAACGCCGGTACTGCACGGATCAAGGGCTTCGAGCTTGAAGCGGTCGTCGCTCCTTTTGACGGTTTCACGCTCAATGCGGCGGTGGGCTATCTCGATGCGAAATTCACCGAGGTTGCGCCGAGCGTGACAGCGACTTCCGGCCCCATTCCCGGTCTGCGCGAAGGGGCATTCGTGGGCGCATCGCTGCCGAAAACGGCCAAATGGTCGATCAATGTCAGCCCGCGCTACGAGTTGTCGCTCGGCAATGGCGGTTCCGTCGTCCTCCTTGCCGATTGGACGCACAAGTCCGAGGTCTGGAACGACGTCGCGCGCTATCTGCCCTTGCGTCGTCCGCCAATCGACATCCTCAACGCCAGCATATCCTATAGAGAGCCCGACGGTCGCTGGGATCTGACGGTGGGCGGCACCAACCTTACTGACGAGCGCTACCTTGTTTCGGGAGGCGCGAACGATGCCGCTGGCGTGTACTTCGGAAGCTACAATCGGCCCTCCGAATGGTACGTGCGACTGGGATTTGAATTCTAGAGTGGGCCGCTGACCGGCTCCGGCTGCTGCATTCGTGCAGCCTGCCGGGGCCGGATTCCTAGCGCGTAAGCTAATGGAGACGAGAATGGGGACGAATGCTCTTGCTGCAGTCCAGCGTGAAGCGCGAGCGGCGCCCAGTCTGGAACAGGTTCAGCTCGAAGATCCGCGCGATGACGAGGTGCTGGTCCGGATGGTGGCCACCGGCGTGTGCCATACCGACATGGTGATGCGCGACCAGCTCTTGCCCATCCCATTTCCCGCCGTGCTAGGCCATGAAGGTGCGGGAGTTGTTGAACGTGTCGGTGCAGGTGTCACTGGGCTTGCAGTTGGCGATCATGTGGTGCTCAGCTTTGCCTCATGCGGGGGCTGCGAACCCTGCGGCGCACACGAACCGGCCTATTGCCACAGCTGGTTCCCGCTGAACTTTCTGGGGCAGCGGGGCGATGGCACCAGCGGAATGACCGATGCATCGGGCGCAACCGTGCATGACCATATTTTCGGGCAATCGAGCTTTGCCAGCCATGCGCTGGTCAATCAGCGAAACGTCGTGAAGGTTCCGTCCGATCTCCCGCTGGAAATGCTTGGGCCGCTCGGTTGCGGCTTCCAGACCGGCGCCGGCGCGATCTTGAACTCGCTGAAGGTTCGATCTGGCGCCAGCGTCGCGGTGATCGGTGTGGGCGCGGTCGGGCTATCGTCCGTGATGGCTGCGAAGATTGCCGGAGCTGCAACGATCGTCGCAATCGATCCCAACAAGAAGCGTCTGGAGCTCGCGCTCGATCTGGGCGCGACCCATGCCTATGAGCCCTTTGACGGCGGCGCCATGCCGGTCGCAACCGCTTCCGGCCTGCCGCTTGGTTTCGACTATATCGTCGATACGACAGGAAAGGATACCGTCGCCAATGATGCGGTGATGGCGCTTGCGCCTCGCGGCGAACTGGCGATCGTCGGCGCATTCCCTCCCGGAGCGGCGCTGACGGCTGACGCCACGCATATATTGAGCGGCGGGCGAGTCATTCGCGGGGTCGTGGAAGGGGGTGCCGACCCTCAGGCCTTCATTCCCCAATTGGTGGAATACTGGCGGGCAGGGCAATTCCCCTTCGATCGACTGGTCGAGTTTTTCGCTTTCGAGGACCTGGCCTCTGCCATCGAAGCGGGCGAAAGCGGCGCAGTCGTCAAGCCGATCGTGCGGTTTGACGGCCAATAGCCGGGCGTCAGACGAAGTCTTCGGTATCGATCGTGTTGCGCATGACGTCCGGATAGCGGTGCCCGGAAACCGTCTGTTGGTTGATGATCGCACCTGCCTGATCGAGCAGTTCGGCAGAGGGTTCGACAGAGATCGCTGCGAAGTTCTCCCGCATATGATCCAGACTTGTCGTGCCCGGGATGGCATGGACATGGTCGCCCTGCGCCAGAACCCAGGCCAGCGCGAGCTCAGCGGGCTCTAACCCGTTCTCAGCCGCCAGCGCATCAAACTGTTCGATCAGCGCCAGGTTCCTCGGCCAGTTCTTGTCGTCGAAGCGCGGGTGCGAACGGCGCAAATCCTTCTCGCCCAGGCTCTGCGGGTCCTTGAGCTCTCCGCCCAATGCGCCGCGCGCGACTGGAGAGAAGGCGACCAGCGCGATGCCCAACTCGCGTGTTGTCTCAAGCACGCCCAGCTCGACATTGCGGGTCCAGAGCGAAAACTCGGTCTGCACAGCGGCCATCGGATGCGCGGCATGCGCTTCGCGGATATGCGCAGCCGACCATTCGGACACGCCATAGCCGCCGATCTTGCCTGCCTCGATTGCCCGGGCCATTGCGCCGACACTGTCGGCGATGGGCACTTTGGGATCGAAACGGTGCATGTAGAACAGATCGATATGCTCGGTCTTGAGGCGCGTGAGGCTCGCATCGAGCGATTCCGAAATCGCATCGGGTGAGCAGTCGATCCCGCGCCGCGGCCCGTCGACTATGATCCCGGTCTTGCTGGCCAGAAAGAACTCGCCACGCCGGTGCATTACCGCTTCGCCCAGCAGTTCCTCATTCTTGCCGAAGCCATAGATATTGGCGGTGTCGAGATGGTCATATCCCAAATCGAGCGCTTCGTTGAGCAGCCGGATCTTCTCTTCATGCGGAGGCGGGTCGCCATAGGCCCACGACAGATTCATGCAGCCCAGCCCGATTGGCTGGACCTTGCGGTCGCCTAGTATTCGCTGCATCAACTCCATCCATCCTGCTGTTCAAGGCTGGCAGCGAGTTCTCCGATAACGCGGTAACAATCGAGCACCTGGGCGACCGAGCTATTGGGTTCACGTCCTTCCCTGATGGCGCTTATGAACTCGCGATCCTGAAGTTCGATGCCATTGTTGGATACCGCCACGCCCGAGAGGTCGATTGGCTCTTCGCGGCCGGTGACGAGGTCATCATAGCGCGCGATATAGGTGCCTGTATCGCCGATATAGCGGAAGAAGGTGCCCAGCGGCCCGTCATTGTTGAACGAGAGCGCAAGAGTCAGGATCTGGCCTGCTTCGGTCTTGAGCTGGATCGACATATCCATCGCGATGCCCAGTTCCGGATGTTTGGGGCCCTGGATCGCGTTGGCGGTCACGACCTTCGAGCCGGTCATGTACTGGAAAATGTCAATCGAGTGCGCCGAATGGTGCCAGAGCAGGTGGTCGGTCCAGCTGCGCGGCTGACCCTTGGCGTTCATGTTCTTGCGGCGGAAGAAGAAGGTTTCGATATCCATTGCCTGGATATTGAAATCGCCAGCATCGATCTTCTGCCTCACCCATTGATGCGAAGGATTGAAGCGGCGGGTGTGGCCAACCATGCAGGTAAGGCCGGTTTCCTGCTGCTTCGCAACAACAGCCTGTGCATCGGCCCAGCTGTCCGCAAGCGGTATCTCTACTTGCACATGCTTGCCAGCATCCATGCACTGGATCGCCTGTTCGGCATGTATTTGCGTCGGCGTGCACAGGATCACTGCGTCGACATCGTCGCGCTCCAGCGCATCCTCAAGTTCGGTCGAGCTGTGCTTCGCGCCATATTTCTCCGCGACCTCCGCTGCCTGCTCGCCAGTGCGGCTGATAATGGAGGTGATTTCGACGCCATCGATCTTCTGGAGTCCGTCCAGGTGTTTCTCGCCAAATGCTCCGGCGCCTGCGAGTGCGATTCTCATTCAAGTCTCCAGGGTTCATGCTGGCAGCCATCGGAGCTGCCTTTCCAAATTCAAATGCGGTCCATTTTTTGTGCCAGTTCCGCAAAGCTCGCATCCACTTCATCCATGGATTTGCGATAATCGTCGTTGCGGTCCTTGATGATGAGGACCGGCCAGCGGGCCTGATGGTTTTCCAGCTTGCGCTGAAAATTGGCTACGGCTTCATGACATTCCTTGAACAGTTCATCGGATGAAGCCTCAGCCACCGTGCGGGCCGTTGATTCGAGGTCGCTGAGCGAAGAGCTGAGTTCCTGGCGGGCTCGTCCATAATCGGTTTGCCAGCCCTCGGTGCTGGACCTTGCCAGGTCCTTGAGCCTGCTCCGCGACTTTCGAACCTGTTCGAATGTTTGCCTTAGCTGCTCATCCCAGCTCATCGCCTGCCTCCTCACAATCGATTTCTTAAGCCGCTGCGGTTTCCTCCTCCACCGGCTCGAGCACGATATGGCCAATTGCCGTGTTTGAACACGGGATATGGTAATGACGGTGCAGGCAATTCGTCTTTTTGCCCAGCGCCCCGCGCATGATCAGCCACATGACCATCTCGATACCCTCGCTGCCGGTTTCGCGCAGATATTCGATATGCGGAATCCAGCGCGCTTCGTCCGTGTCGCCGACCAGCAGGTCGAGGAACTTGTTGTCCCACTCCCGGTTGAGCAGGCCGGCACGTGGGCCCTGGAGCTGGTGGCTCATCCCGCCCGTGCCCCAGATCTGCACGTTGAGGTCCTCGGGGTAGCTTTCGACCGCGCGCTTGATCGCTTCGCCCAGTGCCCAGCAGCGATTGCCGGAGGGGACCGGATAGGTCACGACATTGACCGCCAGCGGCACGACCTTGCAGGGCCATTCCTCGGGCTGGCCGAACATCATGCTGAGCGGCACGGTCAACCCGTGATCGACGTCCATCTCGTTGATGATGGTCATGTCGAACTCGTCGAGGATCAGGCTCTGCGCGATATGCCACGCCAGGTCCGGCTCGCCGATCACGTCAGGAACGGGGCGAGGGCCCCAGCCTTCGTCCGCGCTCTTGTAGCGCTCTCCGCAACCGATCGCGAAGGTGGGCACGATCTTCATGTCGAAAGCGCTAGCGTGGTCGTTGTAGACCAGGATCACCACATCGGGCTTTTCCTGCTTCTCCCATTCCTTGGTCCACTCATAACCCTTGAAGATCGGGCCGAAATAGTCGTCATCGCTCTTGCCCTGATCGACTGCAACGCCGAGCAGGGGGACGTGGCTGGAGGCGACGCCAGCAGTAATTCTGGCCATGTCAGTAGCCTCCTTTGATCGAACGGTTGCCTTCAGGCGAACGGCCGCCCTTCAGCATCATCTCGCGGTATTCGGGGAAGGTGTATTCGGTCATCGTGGACACCGCTTCGGCGAAGCTCAGCCCGTCGGTGGAGAACAGCTTGGAGAGGAAATAGACGTTGCCGCCCAGGTCGAGCAGCTTGTTGTAATCCCGGTCGAGCAGGGCCTGCTTGCCCTCGTCCGAAATGTCCCATTCGTCGAGATAGGCCTTTTCGTCCGCGCGGAAACGCTCGCGGTTTTCCGGCTTCATCAGGCTCATGGCGAACTGGTTGATGTGGTATCCCTTGCGGGCCCGCGCTGCAGTGTAGACGCGCGTGCCGGGGATGTCCTCGAACTCCGCCAGATATTCGTGAATGTTCTGGGTCGGCCGGGCGGCTTTGGGATCGCTCATAGCCCCTTCTCCTTCAGGATTGCATCGAGGCGCGGGAAGACCTTGCGGGCATTGCCCTCGAAGATCGCGTGTCGTTCCTCGTCGCTGATGTCGAGTGCATCGATATAGCGCTTGGTGTCGTCGAAATAATGGCCGGTGGTCGGGTCGATACCGCGCACCGCGCCCACCATCTCGCTGCCGAACAGGATGTTCTTGTTCTCGATCACGTCAGCCAGCAGGTCGATGCCCGGCTGGTGATAGACGCAGGTGTCGAAGAACACATTGTTCATCAGGTGCTTGTCCAGGCTCGGCTGCTTCAGCATGTCGGCCAGGCCGCGATAACGGCCCCAGTGATAGGGGACGGCGCCACCGCCATGCGGGATGATGAACTTGAGGCCGGGGAAGCGGCTGAACAAATCGCCCTGCAACAGCTGCATGAAGGCGACGGTGTCGGCCGCAAGGTAGAACCCGCCGGTGGCGTGCATCGCCGGATTGCAGGACCCCGAAACGTGGATCATTCCGGGTACGCCCAGCTCCTCCATCACTTCGTAGATCGGGAACCAGTATTCATCCGTCAGCGGGGGATGCTCGAAATGGCCGCCGCCCGGATCGGGGTTGAGGTTGCAGGAAACGAAGCCCAGCTCCTCGACGCAGCGGCGCAGTTCCTTGATGCTTGCTTGCAAATCCGCCTTCGGGCTTTGCGGCAACATGCAGCCGCCGATGAAGGTATCGGGGAAGAGCTGCGTCACACGGTAGATCAGATCGTTGCAATGCGCGGCCCAGGTCGCACTTACTTCCTGGTCGCCGATGTGATGCGCCATGGCCGATGCGCGCGGCGAGAAGATCGTGAAATCCGCGCCACGCTCCTTGATCAGGCGCAGCTGGTTGTCCTCGATCGTCTGCCGGATCTCGTCATCGGAAATCTCGGGGTAGGGCGGCGGGGCATTGCCTTCCTTGTAGGCTTCCTTCTGCGCCTCGCGCCAGGCATCGTGCCCCTTGGGGAGCACGGTGTAATGGCCGTGGCAATCGATTATCAGGCTCATGCAGCATCCTTCGTTTTGCTATCGGCCGAGGCCGCATCGCGCTGGCGGCGGATTGTCCCCTCGGTCATCACCGGATCGACACCGAGCGAGCGTAGCGTCCTTGCCGATTCTTCCATTTCGGCGGCGCGACGCAGGCCGTGGACCTGCATTCGCTCCAGATTGTAGCTGGCGCGGTCATGCCAGCTGACCCGCTTCTCGCTCGCATCGAGCGAAGCGAGGACCTGCTCGGATACGCCTGCGGCATTGGCGGCGGCCATCATCTCGTCAGTCAGCGCTTCGATGCCCTTGACCATGACAGAGCGGATCATCTTGATCGCGCTGGCCTGGCCCACTTCACTGCCGACTACACGGACATTCGAGAATCCGAGCGACGCGAGCGCAGCGGCTGCCTCCTCCGCCGCAGCGCCCGATAGAAGCAACGGCACTGCCATGCGGGCAGGATCGACGGGCGCCAGCACAGCGACATCGACATAGCGCCCGCCAGCCTGCTCCACCGCTTCGGCGGCAGCTCGCTTGGTCTCTGGCGCGACCGAGTTCATGTCGCACCAGATCGCACCGGGCGCGAGCAGAGGGGCATAGGCCTGAGCGGCAGGCAATGCCTGGTCGGCGGTTACCAACGAAAGCACGGTCCGCGCTCCGTCCAGCGCTTCTGCCGCATTCGCGCAAACGGAGGTGCCAGCCTGCACCATCACGCTCTTGCGCTGTTCTAGCAGATCGTAGGCACGCGCATCAGCGCCCCATTTGCCGGCAAGGGCAAATGTCGATCCGGCCTCTCCAAACCCGATAAGCGAAACGCGCGATGTCATGATCTGCGTGAGTCGGCCACAGAGCCGAATTTGGCAAATCGGAAGTGCCGGATTGGCATAAGTTCATGCTAATCAAGGTTCGATTTATGTGCCCGGAGGATGAGGTTCAACCGTTATTGACTCAGGTCAAAGTGAATTCGTGGAACGATAGAATAGCAGGGTTCCAACGCAGGTGATGCGAGGGAGATTTTGCCATGACAATCGCTGGAATGACTGGAGAACCCGGCGCTCCTATCCCGGGAACCACCTTGTTCGACGGGGATGCCGCGAAGAAGGGCTATGCAATCAATGCAATGTGCTTCTCCTTTAATGACGAGAGAAACCGCAAGGCCTTCGTCGAAGACGAGGATGCCTATTGTGCCAAGTTCAACCTCACGCCGGAGCAGCGCAAGGCCGTCGCCGATCGCAGCGTGCTCGGCATGATCGAGGCGGGAGGCAACATCTACTACCTCGCCAAGCTGGCCGGAATTCTCGGTCTCAACGTTCAGGATGTGGGTGCGCTGCAGACCGGCTTGAGCGTCGACGAGTTCAAACAGCGCCTGCTCGATCAGGCATAAGGAGAGATACAATGGCCGAGATCGTAGGCGCCTATTTCACCAGTCACGTGCCCGCCATTGGCGGGGCGATTGCGCGGGGGGACCAGAATGATCCCTATTGGAAGCCCTTCTTTGACGGATTTCCCAAGGTTCGCGAATGGCTTGCAGAGGTCAAACCCGATGTCGCGATTACTTTCTCGAACGATCACGGGCTCAACTTCTTCCTCGACAAGATGCCGACCTTCGCGGTGGGTGCGGCTGCGGAATATCGCAATGCGGACGAAGGCTGGGGCCTGCCGACCTACAAGTCGATCGAGGGCTATCCCGAGCTGAGCTGGCACATCATCAACGGGCTGGTGGGGGATGAGTTCGATCCCGTCACCTGCCAGGAGATGCTGGTGGATCACGCACTGTCGATCCCGTTCGAGCTGGCCTGGCCCGATGTCGAAGCCTGGCCGGTCAAGCTCGTTCCGATCGGTATCAACACGGTGCAGCATCCGCTTCCATCGGCCAAGCGCTGCCTCGCGCTGGGCCGTAGCGTGTACAAGGCGCTGCAAAGCTGGGAAGGCGACGAGAAGATCGTCATCATCGGCACAGGCGGGTTATCGCATCAGCTCGATGGCGAGCGGGCGGGCTTCATCAACAAGGAATATGACGAGTTCTGCATGGAGAACCTGTCGAAGGACCCCGATGCCATGACGCGGGATTCGATCCATGAAATCGTGCGCCTTGCCGGCACACAGGGGGTCGAAGTTCTCAACTGGATCGCCGCGCGCGGAGCGCTGGGGCCGGGTGCCGTGGAACGCCACCGCAATTACCATATCCCCATTTCGAACACCGCCGCTGCCACCATGGTGCTCGAACCGGCCTGATTCTAGGACCGGCGACGCCCTGGGACATCCCGTGCCGCCGCCTCCAGATCGGAGAGAAACTCGCGCTGAACCTCTGTGGGGCGCCAGTTCGCGCGCGTCGTTATGCCGATAGTCCGGCCGAAACCGGAAGGAGGCGTCGCGACGCGGGCGAGCCAACCGGCCTCTATTTCAACTGCTACCTGATCGGGCGAAAGCAGCGTCAGGAAATCGCTGTCGATCAGGATCTGTCGGATCATCATCACCGACCCGGATTCGATCGGAACGCGCGGCGGCTCTATCCCCGCTTCGTTGAACAGACGTTCGAAGGTATCGCGCAGCGGCGCACCATGGGCCGGGACGGTCCAGGGATAGCGGGCCAGTTCGGAAGGATCGGCATTCGTTCCTGCCAGCGGGTGATCGCCGCGGCCAAATACCGCGGGTTGATCTTCGAACAGCGGCTGCTGCGACAGTTCGGCTTCGATCAGGGGATCGCGCAAGGCGCCAATCATGAGGTCGAGCGCGCCGTTGCGCAGCGGATCGACCAGTTCGGCACGCGATCCTTCCGCGATCGAGAGGCGCACCTGCGGATGCTTGCGCTGGAATCGCGTAACCGCTGCAGGCAGGACGCGCGCGCGAGAAAGCGGCATTGCACCGATCGCAATACGCCGCGTTTCATGGCCCTTCAGCGCCTCGATTTCCGATAGCCCCGTCTCAAGCTCCACTCGCGCAAGCCGGAAGCTGCGGGCCAGATCATTGCCGGTATCGGATAGCGCCACGGCCTTGCCCTTGCGCTCGACGAGCTGGCGGCGCATCGCCAGGGCAAGGTCATTCACAGCGCGGTGAATCGATGGGAGCGAGAGCCCCGTCAGGATGCTCGCCCCGGCATAGCTGCCGCTATCGGCGAGCGCGAGCAGCGCGCGCAATCGCGCCATAGTGACATGCGGGCTGGCGATATGCGCCAGCGCGGCTTCGATCCGGGGCACCAATAATTCAGCCGCTTCGGTGGGAGCCATCCCGTCATGCCGACGCTCGAACAGCGGCAGGCCAAGCTGTCCTTCCAACCGCGCTAAGGCTTGCGTTATGGCGGGTTGCGTCAGATTTACCGCATTGGCAGCCGCATTGATCGTCCCGAGCCGAGCGATTTTGGCCACTGCCTGCAGGTGCCTGAGGTTGAAGGGCCAAATCTCCATTGGACTGTATTTAGCGAAAACTAATCGCTAGGCCAGACATTCTCTTTCCCCTTTTTGACCTGCTGCGGCATCGTTTGCAGTAGCCAAAGCATGGAGGCCGGGCATGAGCGGAGTAGTCGTACAGAATATCGAACGTGCCGATCCTGCGGTGGTGGATGCTCTGGGAGCATGCGGCGTCGCGACTGTGCACGAGGCGCAAGGGCGCACCGGCCTGCTCGCCAGCTATATGCGCCCGATCTATTCCGGTGCGCGCATTGCAGGCAGCGCTGTGACGATCAGCGCGCCTCCCGGCGACAACTGGATGGTGCATGTTGCGATCGAACAGCTCAAGAATGGCGACATCCTGCTGCTGGCCCCAACCAGCCCATGCGAGGACGGATATTTCGGCGATCTACTCGCCACCAGCGCGCAGGCGCGCGGTTGCCGCGGGCTTATCATCGACGCCGGCGTGCGCGATGTGCGCGACCTCACCGAAATGGGTTTCCCCGTCTGGTCGAAGGCGATCTTCGCGCAAGGCACGGTCAAGAACACGCTCGGCAGCGTCAATGTGCCGGTGGTTTGCGCCGGTGCGGCGGTCAATCCGGGCGACGTGATCGTGGCGGACGACGACGGCGTGGTTTGCGTGCCCCGCGAAAAGGCGGCCGAAGTGCTGAAGGCCGCGCAGGCACGCGAAGCCAATGAGGAAGAGAAGCGGCAGAAACTCGCCAGCGGTGTGCTCGGTCTCGACATGTACAAAATGCGCGAGCGGCTCGAGAAGGAAGGCCTGAAGTATATCTGACCGGCCCGCCATGACTTCCGCGCCCGTGATGTGGATGCGGGGCGGGACCTCCAAGGGAGGATACTTCCTCGCAAGCGATCTGCCTGCCGATACGGCGGAGCGCGACGCATTCCTGCTACGCGTCATGGGCAGCCCCGATCCGCGCCAGATTGACGGCATGGGTGGGGCCGATCCGCTGACCAGCAAGGTCGCGGTGATCCGTAAGTCGCAGCGCGAAGGGATCGATGTCGATTACCTGTTCCTGCAGGTCTTCGTCGATCAGGCGATCGTCTCCGACCAACAAAACTGCGGCAATATCCTGTCAGGGGTCGGGCCCTTCGCTATCGAGCGCGGCCTGGTCGCGGCCGAGGATGGCGAGACCAAGGTTTCCATCTTCATGGAGAATACCGGGCAAGTGGCCATTGCCACGGTCGAAACGCCAGGCGGAACAGTCAATTACGCAGGCGACGCGCGGATCGATGGCGTTCCCGGCACACATGCGCCGATCCCGCTCGAATTTCGTGACACGGCCGGCTCGAGCTGCGGCGCGCTATTACCGACCGGCAATGCTGTTGATGTGATCGGGGGCGTGCCATGCACGCTGATCGACAACGGCATGCCTTGCATCGTTTTCAAGGCGGAAGATGTCGGGGCCACAGGCTATGAAAGCCGCGAAGAGCTTGAGGGCGAGGCATTTGCTCCGATCCGCGAGAAGATCGAACAGATCAGGCTGACGGCCGGGCCGCTGATGAATCTTGGCAACGTCAAGGACAAGAGCGTGCCCAAGATGACGCTGGTTGCTCCTCCGCGAAATGGCGGTGCGGTGACGACACGGGTGTTCATCCCGCATCGCGCACATGCTTCGATCGGCGTGCTGGGTGCGGTGACGGCGGCGACCGCCTGCCTCGTGCCCGGATCGCCTGCATCCCAAGTGGCGCAGATTCCAGATGGCCGCCGCAAGACGCTCAGCATCGAGCACCCAAGCGGCGAGATGAGCTGCGTTCTCGAAGTGGACGATGCGGGCGAAGTCGTCAGCAGCGCCCTGCTGCGCACCGCGCGCAAACTGATGGATGGAACAGTTTATGTCTGAACGTATCACTTCGTGGCATTCCGCGCCGAGCAAACCCCGTTTCACTCCGCCGCCCGGTGCGGTCGATGCGCATTGCCATGTGTTCGGCCCGATGGCGCAATTCCCCTTCAGCCCCAAGGCGAAATACCTGCCCGAAGATGCCGGGCCCGACATGCTGTTCGCCCTGCGCGACCACCTGGGCTTTTCGAAGAATGTGATCGTCCAGGCGAGCTGCCACGGCACTGACAATTCCGCCACGCTTGACGCGATTGCCAAATCGAACGGGAAGGCGCGCGGCGTGGCCGTGGTCGATCCAGACATCGACGAGGCAGAGCTGGCACTGCTGCATGATGGCGGCATGCGCGGCATTCGCTTCAATTTCCTCAAGCGGCTGGTCGACAATGCACCCAAGGACAAATTCCTGGAGGTGGCGAGCCGCCTGCCTGCCGGTTGGCATGTCGTGATCTATTTCGAGGCTGACATTCTGGAAGAGCTGCGGCCCTTCCTCGATGCAATCCCGGTGCCGCTGGTAATCGACCATATGGGCCGTCCCGACGTGTCGCAGGGCCCGGACGGGCCGGAGATGAAGGCATTCCGTGCGCTGCTTGAAAGCCGTCCGGACATTCACTTCAAGCCGACCTGCCCCGACCGGCTCGATGCTTCAGGCGATCCTTGGGACAGGTTTGCCGAAGCGGTTGCGCCGCTCGTTGCCGATTACCCAGATCGCTGCATCTGGGGCACCGACTGGCCGCACCCCAATCAGCAGAATGTGCTCCCCGATGACGGGCATCTGGTCGACATGATCCCGCGCATCGCGCCGAGCGAAGAACTGCAGCGCAAACTGCTGGTCGATAATCCGGACAGGCTTTACTGGGCGGACTAGCCCGCGCGATCGAGCTTCTTCGCCAGTGCCACGCCGCCCGCGATGAGGAAGGGCACAAGGACCACGCTCAGCGTCACCTTGGCGATCACCTGACCGATCAGCAGGTTGGTGATATCGAACTCGCCATAGAAGGCGAGCGTAATGAAGATCAGCGAATCCACAGCCTGGCTGAGGGCGGATGCGACAGCGCCTCTGACCATAAGGCCCAAAGTCGTCGCTTCGCCTTCGCCGCGGAGCTTCGAGAAGATCCAGACATTGAGAAGCAGCGACGTGAGATAGGCTGCCGGACCCGCCAGCCACACGCGCCAGGTCGAGTGGTGTACCTGTTCGAAGGCGGCAAGATCGTCAGGCCGGAACGTAACCATCTCGGTCGATGGCGGGAGAGCAAGGACGAGCTGCATCAGCACGGCTGAAATGCCCAAAGGCACAAATCCCCACAGCACGATCCGATTGGCGACCGACTGGCCATAGAGTTGCGAAACCGTGCTCGAAATCACGACCAGTGCGAGAAAGGCGAAGATGCCCGCCTCCACCGCCAGATCGGTAGGGGGCAGCTGAACCTGTTTGAAGGCCAATACACCGGCCAGAACCGTCATGCCGCCATAGAGCAGCATATAGACAAACAATCCGCGCGGCATGGCCGCAGCGGCTTGGGAAAGATCGGTATTAGTGGGTTCGTCCATGCCTCGATGCGCCCCTTCGCGCGAAATCATCTGTGAACGGACGCGCGGCCCGGGCACTGCAGAAATTGACTAACGGCGGCGAGCGCGCAAGACATTGCTTAATTTCATCCGCAACTTGTCCGCCATCGTAGAGGTTCCATGCCGCCATTTGTCACCAATATAGCGGGGATCCTGGTGATCCTTCTGATCGCCTTCCTGCTGTCGACGGGCAAGAGACGCATCAGGTTGAGGGTCGTCGGCGCGGCATTTGCACTGCAGGCATTCATGGCCTTTCTGGTCCTTGCCACCGGCTGGGGAAGGGCGGTAATCCTCGGCATGTCCAATGGCGTGGCAGCGCTGCTGTCCTATGCCGATGCGGGTACGGCATTCCTGTTCGGTGTCGACAATCCGCTCAAAAATACCTTTGCGCTGGGCGCACTGCCGGTGATCGTGTTCTTCGCCGCGCTGGTCTCGATCCTCTACTACCTCGGGATCATGCAGCGGGTCGTGCGTTGGGTGGGCGGGGCGATCGCTTTCGTGACCGGCATCAGCAAGGTCGAATCGCTGGGTGCAGCCGCCAATATCTTCGTCGGCCAGTCGGAAAGCCCGCTGGTGGTGCGCCCCTATTTGGCCGCGCTCCCGCCGAGCCGGCTGTTCACGCTGATGAGTGTGGGCATGGCCGGTGTCGCGGGCACGATCCTGGCCGCCTATGCCGGGCTGCTCGGGGCAAAATACCTGCCCTTCCTTCTGGCGGCGGCTTTCATGTCGGCGCCGGGCGGCATCGTGATGGCCAAGATCATCATGCCGGACGAGGATGAAGAGGACGCGGCTGGTTCGGGCGATGTGGCGCTGCCGCAATCGCGCATCAGCGGCGAGGGGCCGGGTGCGCTGGTCGAAGGCGGCAAGGCGCATGAGGTCGAAGTTGCCGAGACTTTCGAGGAAGGGCAGCGCCCCGCCAATGTGATCGAGGCGGCGGCGCAAGGCGCGCAGACGGGCGTAAAGCTGGCGGTGGCGGTCGGCGCGATGGTGCTGGCCTTTGTGGCGCTGGTCGCGCTCGCCAATGGCCTGCTCGGCGCTGCGGGCGGCGTGTTCGGTTATCCCGATCTGTCGTTCCAGCAAGTGCTGGGCTGGATCTTCGCGCCGGTCATGTTCCTGATCGGTATTCCATGGGAAGAGGCCGGGACGGCCGGCGGGCTGTTCGGGACCAAGATAGTCCTCAACGAGTTCGTCGCCTTCATCGATCTCGGTCAGCTTCAGGGCCTGAGCGATCGCAGCCGCGCGGTCGTCACCTTCGCGCTATGCGGCTTCGCCAATTTCTCCTCCATCGCGATCCAGATGGCGGTCACGGGCGGTCTTGCGCCAAATCAAAGACCCGTGATTGCCCGGATGGGTATCAGGGCGCTCGCCGCCGGTAGCCTCGCCAATTTGATGAGCGCGGCACTGGCGGGACTGTTCCTCCCCTATTAAAGGTCAGCCTCATGAGTGACATTGCCATTGTTTCGCTTGAGCAGCCGCTCGAAACCATCGCCGACGAGCTTGGACGCAGCTTTGCCGAATATGGCTTTGCCGTCGTGCGCGACCACGGCATCCCGCAAGAGCTGATCGACCGGGCGGAGGAGAAGTCGAAGGAATTCTTCGCTCTGCCAGAAGCCACAAAGATGGCCTACAAGATCGAAGGCGGCGGGGGCGCGCGTGGCTATACGCCGTTCGGGACCGAGAAGGCCAAGGACGCCGATATCTTCGATCTCAAGGAGTTCTGGCACGTCGGGCGCTCGCTGCCTGAAGGCCATCCGCTGGCGAGCTATATGGCACCCAATCTCTGGCCGAGCGAGGTCGAGGGATTTCGCGATACTTTCAGTGGCCTCTATCTGGCGTTCGAGAAAGCCGGGCTGCGCGTGCTGGAAGCGATCGCGCTCCACCTGGGGCTCGACCGGCAATTCTTCGCGCCGACTGTCGAAGACGGCAATTCGGTCATGCGGCTGCTCCATTATCCGCCGCTGGGCGACGACGCGCCGGAAGGGGCGATCCGCGCTGCGGCGCATGGGGACATCAACACGATCACGCTGCTGCTGGGTGCGGAGGAAGCCGGCCTGGAACTGCTCACAAAGCAAGGCGAATGGAAATCGGTCGATGTGCCGGAGGGCGCTCTGGTCATCAATGTCGGCGATATGCTGGACCGGCAGACCAATGGCGTCTTGCGCTCGACTACGCACCGGGTGGTCAATCCGCGTGGCGAAGCAGCGAAGCGCTCGCGCTTCTCGATGCCCTTCTTCCTTCACTTCCGCCCCGACTATGTGATCGAGACGCTGCCGAGCTGCATCGAGCCGGGTCGCGAGTCGGAAGCACCCGCGCCGATTTCGAGCCACGAGTTCCTTCAACAGCGCTTGCGAGAGATCAATCTCGCCTGAATGACCGGGCAATTTACGACAATTGCTAGATTCTTTAAGGTTGTTGCATTGCAGCAACACATATATCTATTTGAAAACACTCAATAATGCTGATTCCAGGCGGATGTGGATAAATCCAGCGCGCGTTGTCACATCACGGTAACAGAAGATACTTCTTTTCGCAGTGTGGCGTCCCTATCGGCGGCGCGTCTCCTAAGACTTCTTTGTCCACGAATTTCAGGGGTTATCCGTCATGAAAATCAAATATCTTCTGGCTGCGAGCGTCGTTTCGCTTTCTGCGGCCGCAACAATGGCGCCGAGCGTTGCGCAGGCGCAGCAGATTACTTCGGGTATCGAGGGTCGCGTTCTCGACGAAGACGGCAATGCCGTTTCGAACGCAGCGGTAACAGTAACCGATACCCGTACCGGACAGACCCGCACGCTCAAAGCCGGACAGGACGGCAATTTCCGTGTTGGGTCCCTGGTTCCTGGCGGCCCCTACACTGTCACTGCGACGGCACCTGGATTCGAAGGGCAGACGGTCGAAGACCAGTTCATCAATATTTCGGGTAACACGGGCTTCACTTTCCGTCTGGCGTCGCTGGAGTCCGGAGCTGCCGAAAATGTGATCATCGTTACCGGGGCTCGCGTCAGTGCTACGCAGCTTGCAGTTGGTCCGGGCATCGCATTCGATGAGCAAACGCTCGAGGCTTTCCCTTCGATCACTCGCGACGTGCGCGACATTATCCGGATCGATCCGCGCGTCAGCCTGGATCGTTCGAACGAAGTTGACCGGATTTCCTGCCTTGGCGGTAACGACCGGAGTAACACCTTCACGGTTGACGGTATCGTCCAGGCCGACACTTTCGGTCTCAACGGCACTCCATTCGCGGCACGCAATGCCTTGCCAATTCCTTTCGATGCGATCGCGCAGACATCGGTCGAATTCGCTCCGTTTGATGTCGAATATTCGGATTTCACCGGCTGTCTCGTGAATGTCGTGACCAAGTCGGGATCGAATGATTTCCATGGAACTGCGTTCTTCGCATTCCGCAACTCAGATCTACGTGGCAATAAGGTCGACGGTCTCGATCGCACCACCGATCCGTTCACCGAGAAACGTTGGGGTGCAACGCTTAGCGGTCCGATCATCAAGGACCGACTGTTCTTTTTTGCTGGCTACGAAGAAACCGATCTGGGTGACGCCAATGATTATGGCCCAACCGGAATGGGCTTCGTGAATGAAGCCGATTTCGTCGATCAGGCGCAGTTCGATCGGTTCGCGCAGATCGCGCAGAACGTCTATGGGCAGGACATTGGCGGATATCCGCGCACCTTGCCGGAATCGAGTGTCCGCTACTTCGGACGTCTTGATGCGTACATTACCGAAGATCATCGCCTTGAGCTCGCCTATCAGCGGCTTGAGGAAACCAATGTCGAATCCGACAATGGAAACAACGAGTTGACCGGCCTTAACAGCTTTGAAGATGAAGGCACGATCTCCAATTACTATTCGGCCCGCCTCTATTCTGACTGGACAGACAAGGTTTCAACCGAGCTGCGCTTCTCGCGTTCTGAGGTTGGAGACGTACAGGGACCCGTTGGTGGCGGTGAAGCGCAGTCGGACAACCCGATCACTCGCCTTTCGGTGGGCGTATCTCTTCCCGATGGCAGTGGCGGTACGAACTATGGCGCGCTGAGCACCGGCCCAGGTATCTTCCGTTCGGCAAACCAACTCGACCAGACTGTCGATCAGTACAAGTTCCAGATCAACGTCGACGGCGGAGATCATGCCTTCAAGATCGGGGCCGAATTGAATGATTTGCAGGTGTACAACCTGTTCGCAATCAACGCCACCGGCACGCTGTATTTTGACAATCTCGATGACTTCGAAAACGGCATTCTGAGCGATGGCTTCACGTTCTTCCCAGATGCGGAGGAGATTGGGCAGGGCCTGGCCTATGGTGCAGACATCAATGCGACACCGAGTGGCGACATTAACGAAGCCGCAGCGAGGTTCGGCCGCCAGATCTGGTCGGTTTACGCGCAGGACGATTGGAATGTGAGTGACCGGCTTGATGTTTCGCTGGGCGTTCGTGTGCAGTGGTATGATGGTGACGCACCGCGGTACAACCCGGCATTCGTTGCGCGATATGGGTTTACCAACGCCAACCCCTTCAGCAAACTTGACCCGGTAATCCTTCCCCGGGCCTCCTTCACCTATGACCTCAATACCGAAGGCATGTTTGCCGGTGCACGCTTGACCGGTGGTGTTGGCATGTTCTCCGGAGGCGATCCGGTCGTGTACTTCTCTAACGCCTTTTCCAACAATGGTTTCTCGACTGGCCTTGGTACCTCGGTGTTCTGTGGGGCTACGCCAACCAACGTGCTCGACGCCAGCGGCAACTTCACCGGCTTTCCGCAATGTGTGAAGGACGCAGGGTCGGCAAGCGCGGCAGCTGGCCTATCGGATACCCAATCGACCGATCCTGACTTCGACGTTCCGACCGTGTTGCGCGCGAACCTGGGTTTCAAGTCGGAGCTCAACCTGACCGATAGCGGCTTCTTCAGCGGCTGGAATCTCAATCTTGACTACATCTACTCGAAGTTCATCGATCCGCTGAACTTCGTTGATTTGGCAGCGGTGGTGAATCCCTCCCTCGGCCTCAATGGGTTCATGATCGACGGGCGGCCAATCTATCGTTCGATCGATCCAAGCAATGCGGGATGTACTGCCGTCCTCCAAGGAACGGGGGGGACACCTCCCGTCTACACCAACGTCAACTCTCCTTGTTTTGCGACAAGCCGAGACGACGAGATTCAGCTGACCAATGGCCGAAGCTATGAGAGCCATGTTGGTTCGATCATCCTGTCGAAGAAGTTCAACGGCGGCATCTTCACCGATGGTGGAAGCACTTTCGTGAACTTCGGCTACGCCTATACCAATGCAGACAACTTCCGGAATGCCAACAGTTCAACCGCAACATCAAGCTATGATGAATCGGCGGCATTCGACCGGCAGAATCCTGCCATTGGCCGATCGAACTATGAAACCACGCATCGTTTCAGCTTCGCGATCAATTTCAAGGAGCAGTTCTTCAGCGATTATCAAACCAACCTTGGTTTCTACTATACCGCTCAGCAGGGCCGTCCTTACAGCCTGACTTTCGATGGTCGCGGTGTCTGGGGTGACAGCAATTCGGGCAGCGACAACGCACTGCTCTATGTCCCCACAGGGATCGATGATCCGAACGTTTCCCCGTCTTCAGATCCGGCTGCAATCTCGGCTCTGATCGATTATGTCGCCGCTTCGGGTTGTGGCTATACTGCGGGACAAACGATTAAGCGCAACACGTGTTCGGATGATTGGCACCACGATCTCGACGTGCGCATCAGCCAGGAAATTCCTGGGCCTGCCAGCCTGTTTGGATTTGTCGATGATCGGATTGAACTGTTCGCCGATATCGATAACTTCCTCAATATGCTCAACAGTCGCTGGAATACGCGTCGTGCCCGCGGTATCTTTGGTGATGGCCAGCTGGTCGATGTTGTCGACGGTGACTTCGACACTGAAGGACGTTACGTCATTGATGATTTCAACCCCGATGACACGCAACAGATCAGCACTTCGTCGTCGATCTGGCGAATTCAGCTTGGTGTCCGATACCAGTTCTGATCCCTACGATCAGTAACCGGAACAACAGCGGCGGGGCTTCTTCGGAAGCTCCGCCGTTTGCATTTGAGCGGCTCGCTGTGTGCTGGCGCGGCGCGCGCCGAAACGCTAGGATCATGAAATGTCGGTTGAAGGCGGCTTTATCAGGCAACGCAGGAAGAGGAGGCCCGGCCTCGTCCTGTTGATCGTATTGCTGCATCTGGCCGCGCTCTACGGGCTGGCGCGGGCCTTCGCGCCTGACATGACCGCCAGTGTCCAGCGCACGGTGGTATCCGCATTTACCGTTACCGTGACAGCGCCTGAAGAGGACACACCGGTGACTGAGCCGGAGCCAGACGAAGGTGCACAGGGCGATCCGGGCAAGAAAGCCACGCCCAAGCCGGTGACTGCTCCTGAAGTTCCCAACAGGCAGGATACGCCGATGCCGCGCGCATCCTCAACCGGTGCGGCCAACACCTCCGGCGCGCGCGAAGAAGGCGCGGGTACTGGCGCGGATGGAAGCGGGCTGGGCACGGGAAGCGGGCTCGAAGGCGGTGGCACGGGCGGCGTGGCCGTGACCAGGCCGGTCCATATCTCCGGCTCGATCAACAACGCCCGCGACTATCCGGTGCCACCCGGCGGACGCAAGGCGCGGCGCGGAACGCAGGTGATCGTGCGCGTGATCGTGGGAGTGAACGGCCGCGCTTCGAACTGCACCATCTATCGCGCGAGCCCGGACCCCGAAGCGGACCGGATCACTTGCCAGCTCGTGGTCGAACGGCTTGGCTTCAAGCCGGCGCAGGACGCCAATGGCAATCCGGTCGCGGCACCCTTCTATTGGCGGCAGCGCTGGTTCTGATCGCACGGGGCTGGACCTTGCGAGCGATCGGACTATGGCGTTGCCTGAAATGAGCAAGCAATTGATCCATCCTGTCATTCTTTGTGGCGGCAGCGGCACGCGGCTCTGGCCGCGCAGCCGCAAGGCCAAGCCGAAACCTTTCATTCCCTTGCTGGGCGAGCAGACGCTGTTCCGCGAAGCGCTCGACCGCTGCGAGGACGAGACGCAGTTCGGCGCGCCCATCGTGGTCGCGGGCGCGGCGCATGTGCCTCTGATCGAGGAGCAGGGGCAGGGAATCGCAGGATTGCAGATTGTGGTCGAGCCTTGCGCGCGCAACACCGCCCCGGCCATTGCGCTTGCGGCGGCTCGGCTCGATCCTGATGCGGTGATGCTGGTCTGCCCTAGTGATCATCACATCGCCGATAAAGCTGCGTTTCGCGCTGCCGCGGTACAGGCCGCCGCGCTTGCCCGCGAAGGCTGGCTGGTCAGCTTCGGCATCACGCCAGACCGGCCCGAAACCGGCTACGGCTATATCCGCCGCGGCGAAGCGCTGGACGAGGGTTTCCGCATCGCGCAATTCGTCGAAAAGCCCGATCTCGCCCGTGCGGAGCAATTCCTTGCTTCAGGCGACTATGCCTGGAACGGCGGCATCTTCGCCTTCGCAGCGGGCCGCCTGCTGGAGGAACTGCGCGCGCATCGCCCGGAGATGGCGGCAGCGGTCGAGGCCGCAGTTACCGGCGGGCGGGAGGAAGGCGCGCGCTTCTATCCAGAGCATGATCTGTTCGCAGCCATCGCAGGCGATTCGATCGACTATGCGGTGATGGAAAATACGAAGCGCGCGGCGATGGTGCCGGTCGAGATGGGCTGGTCGGACATTGGTAATTGGGCGGCGCTGCAGGATGCCTTGCCCGGTGATGCCGACGGCAACCATGCGCAAGGCGATGCCGAATTGATGGATTGCAAGGGCGTGCTGGCGGTCAGCGATGGTCCGCGCATTTCGGCTGTTGGGCTGGAGGATATCTGCATTATCGTCGATGGCGACGAGGTTCTGGTGACAACCCGTGACGGCGCGCAGAAAGTCGGCAAGCTGGGCGGCGCGAGCAGTCAGTAAGCCGCTATTTGCTTTCTAGCAGCTTCTGCGCGTTCGAGCGGATCGCGCCTTCGATAATCGGCTGCACGAAGGATAGTGCTGCGGGTAGTGTCACTTCGAAAACGACCTGGCTCTCTTCGATATCGACATGGCCGGTGACCTGCTGCCCCATGGCGCCGACCGCGAGATTCATGCGGTCCTCGCCCGTCCAGCTCGTATCGACTTGCGCGATTCCGCCGGGAATGTGGTCGGCGATCTCGTGACTGCGGCTCTTGAGGCGGCGGCGAACTTCCTCGCGGCCCAGATCATGCGGAAGGGCAATTCTCACTTGCTGTGATCCTCCAGTGCTTCGGCGCCGCCAAAGCGGTAATCGAGATAGCGCGACTTGATTGCCAGATCGTCGAGTGCGCCCTCGGCCAGGCGGCGAGTCACGCGGTCCACTTCGCCACTGATCTTGCCCAGGCTTTCGGTCAGACGTTCGTCAGCGGTCTTGCCCGCATGTTTTTCCGTCCGCAAGTGCGCCGGGATCTTGCGGTAATTGTCGATCGTTTCGGGGATATATTCGCCCACCAGCTCGCGCACTTCGTTCACTGCCGGATTGTTCTGCTCGATCGTTTCGAGCTGCAGGCCCAGCGCATCGAGCTGCACGCCAAGCTGGTCGACGACCTGTACGGCGGGCGGGGGCAGGGCAGGGCGCTGCGCCTCCAGCCACAATTCCGTGCGCCCCACCATCTGGCGTGCGTCACCCTTCTTGAGGTCAGCGCGCTTGGGCACCTTCAGTTTGGGAAACATCGAGAAGCCGCCAATTGCCGCAACCAGTGCGATGAAAGTGAGCATGATGCCCCAGAAGCCGATCCCGTTGAGGATCCAGCCCGCGACCGTTGCTGCAGCGACGATACCCAGCACTGCGATTGCGACATTGCGCAACCGCTTGAGCAGTGCGCCCGCTTTCAGCTCGGCTGAACCCTTGCCGATCGATGCGGCCTGGCGGTGCACGCCGCCATCGCGCTGCAATGCAAGCGATTTGCCGGCCGCACTCAGGATCTGATCAGACTGGCGGGTGGAATCGGTCATCAGCTATCCAGTGCCAACAAGGTCGGTTCGAGCGCTTTCTTCTGTGCCTGTGCCTGGCCTTCGGCGCGGGCGATATAGCCCTTCGATTTCTCGACCTCGTCGGACAGGACATTGACCGTCTGCTTCATCGAAGCGAGCGCCTTCACCTTGAACTCGTCCACCTCGTCCATCGTGTCGTAGATGTTCTGGAACGCGCGCTGCAGCGTTTCCAGCGGGATCGTGCTGGACGCGGCCTGCTCGTGGATCTGGCCGGTCTGTTCGCGCAGCATGGTGCTGGTCGAATCGATAATGTCGCTGGTGGTCTGGTTCAGCGAAGTGATCTGCTTCAGCACCAGTCGCTGATTGGTCATCGCCTGTGCCACCGTCACCGCCGTGCGGAGCGCGCCCACGGTGGTGGTGCTGGCGCGATCGACGCCCTTCACCAGCTCGACATTGTTCTTCTTGACCAGATCGAGCGCAAGATAGCCCTGAACGCTCACCGCCATCTGTGTGAGCAGGTCCTGCGTGCGCTGGCGGACGTAGAAGAGCGCGCTTTCGCGAATCGCCTTGGCCTTGGCCGGATCAGTGGCGTCGAGCTCTGCAGCCTTGTCTTCCAGCCTGCCATCGAGCGTCTTGGCGATGTGGATCATCTGCTCCAGCTCGCCCATCGCTTCCCACAGCTTCTGCCGCTCGACATCGATCGCTGCATTGTCTTCGAACAATTCGCGCTTGCCCGAAGCCAGCCGGTCAAGGATCGCCTGGATGTGGCCTTGCGCGCTGGTATAGCTGTCAAAATAGCGCTGCAACTTGTTGCCGAAGGGGATAATTCCGAACAGCTTGCGGCCGCGCAGCTTGCCCTTGCGGCCCGGGTCGAGGTCTTCGACCGTGCGGCGCAATTCAGCCAGGTCCGAACCCACGCTGGTATCGCTGTCCATCGCGCGGACCGGGCGGTCGAGGAATCGGTTGGACATGGCGGCTGCGGCACGGATCTGTTCCTGCCCCATGCGGGTGATCTGATCGACCTTTTCGCCGAACTCGGGCGAATTGGCATCTTCCGCCACCAACTCGGCGACGAAATTGTCCACCTTTACGTCCAGCTTGCTCTTCTTCTCGCTGTCGACCGGGACGAGCCCCGCAGCCTTTTCGGGCGCGACGGCGGGCACCGGATCGGGCGGTGTGAGGTCCAGATCCGTCGCGGTCTTGGTAGTGGTTTCCTGCGTGCTCATGCCTGCCTGCCAAACTCCTAATGCGACAGCCTCGCCGCCGCTCGATACTGTATTAGTGTCATAAGACACAGACTTCAAGAATTTGTGCCGCATTCCGGCGCGCGCGTCCATGCTTTCGTTTCAATGCGTTTGCGCCTAATTTCGCTGGGAAAGCAATTGCGGGGAGTGGATTTCCTTGACCGAAGCGAGCGCCAGTGTCGATCCGGTGGCCGACAAGAACGAACGCGAACGTGCATCGCTTGAAAGCGTGAAGTTCAGCCTGTTGCGCTGGTGGCGGCAGGAAGTGATCGGCACAGTCGACCAGCCTTCCGTCATCGAAAAGCGGCGCGAGGATTGCCTGCTCAGCGCTCGCTACCTGCTGATGTTGGCAATGTCGGCCGGCATCGCGATACTGGGCCTGCTGCTGTCATCGCCGGCAGTGGTGATCGGGGCCATGCTTCTCTCTCCGCTGATGGGGCCGATCATGGGCCTTGGATTCGGTCTGGCGATTGGCGATTTTCACTGGACCCGCCAGTCGGCAAAGTCGCTCGTGATCGGCTCGCTGATGTCGATCCTGTTCTGCGCGCTGATCGTGTTCTTTTCACCGCTGCAGACGGTGACGAGCGAGATTGCCTCGCGCACCAGGCCGAACCTGTTCGACCTTCTCATTGCGCTTTTCTCTGGTGTTGCAGGTGCCTACGCGATGATTCGCGGGCGCGAAAACAGCATCGTTGGTGTGGCTATTGCGACCGCCTTGATGCCGCCGCTCGCTGTGGTCGGGTTTGGCCTGGCGACCTTCAACTGGACCGTCTTCGGCGGCGCGCTGATGCTGTTCGTGACCAACCTTGTCACGATTGCGGGCACGGCATTCACCATGGCCAAGTTCTATGGCTTCCGCACGGCGTTGACGGAAACGCAGACGCGGCTGCAATTCGGCGTCACGCTGGTGGCATTCGTGGCGCTGGCAATCCCGCTCGGCATCTCGCTGATCCAGATCGCCAATGAATCGCGCGCGCAGCGGGACATTCGCGGTGCCGTGCTTGACAGTTTCGCGCGGACCTCGCGTCTCTCTGACTTGCAGATCAACTGGGATTCCGAGCCGGTCAGTGTCTCCGCAACTGTACTGACTCCCAAATATGAGGAGGATGCGGAGGCCACCGTTGCACATGCGGTTGAGCGGATCGTCGGGGAAGAATCGCAGGTCACGCTGACGCAGATCGAGGTAGGCACCGGGGCGGCGGCAGCGGAGCGTGCGCAGTTGGCCGCCGCCAAGGAGCAGGAAGAAGCGAGCCAACGCCGGGCGGATGAGCTGGCGCAGCGTCTCGCCCTGGTTGCGGGCGTGACCAGCGACGATGTGCTGGTCGACCGCCAGCGCCGAAAGGCGATGGTTCGCGCCAAAGTGCTCGATGGTGCATCGCTCGCGACATATCGCGTGCTCGAACGGCGCATCGCCGCGACCGACCCTGATTGGACCATCGAGCTGCTGCCGCCAGCAGGCCCGCTTCCCGCTATTCCTTTCGAAAAGGACGAACCGAACGCGGCGGGGCAGAAGGCCTTGGCGCTGATCGCCTGGGCGGCGAAGCGGATTGATGTGCCTGTGGTGTTACAGGGCGATCCGGAACAGGCGTCACATTGCGCCGAGCTCCTCAACGAACGGGGCGTCGAGGCGCAGGTTCGCAACGGTCGCGGCATCGTGCAGGCGCGCTGGGCGCCATTGGGCGGGCAGTAGTGAGGCGCGTGCCGGTTCCGGATAGCGCGGGCGCTTGCTCCGCCAAACTCGCGCCGCGTTTCGCGCAGCAGCGAAGCCCGCAGGATCGAAGATCAAATAGGGAGACAGGCTATGCCGATTGAAATCACGGTTCTTGCGCTCGGCGCGCTGCTGCTCGTAGTGCACATAACTGTCGCGGTCCACTACACGACCCAACAATATGGGCTCGGCTGGAACATGGGCGCGCGCGACGAGCAAAAGCCTCCGCTTGGCGATGTGGCGGCGCGGCTCCAACGAGCTCGCGACAATTTCCTCGAGACGTTGCCAATTGCGATCATCGCGTTGTTCGGAGTGGTCCTGACGGGCAAGACGAGCGAGCTGACTGCGCTGTTTGCCTGGTTATGGCTGGGCGCGCGGGTGATCTACCTGCCGCTCTACTGGGCAGGCATCCCCTACATTCGCACCGTGGCGTGGTTCGCTTCGATGTTCGGACTCTTGGGCGTGCTCTACGTCCTGCTCGCCGGTTGAGGCGAAGCTGGGGACGCAGGAGCGCCTCAGGCAGCTTCGAGCAGCTTGATCGGTTCGATCTCGCCCGACAGGTAAAGCTTCTTCGCCTTGGCCCGGCTCAGCTTGCCGCTGCTGGTGCGTGGCAATGTCCGCGGCGGGACAAGTTCGACGACGCAGCTCATGCCTGTGACAGAGCGAACCTTGTCGGCGATCTGGTCACGCAGGCGGATTCGCTCGTCCGGTTCGGACACGCGGCAATGGACCAGTACTGCGGGGGCCTCTTCACCATTCTCCATCTCGATCGAGAAAGCGGCGATATCGCCATGGTTGAAGCCTGGAAGCTGTTCCACTGCCCATTCGATATCCTGCGGCCAGTGGTTCTTGCCGTTGATGATGATCATGTCCTTCGCGCGGCCGACGATGAACAGATAGCCGTCGCCCAGATAGCCCATGTCGCCCGTGTCGAGCCAGCCATCAACCAGGCAGTCTTCGGTCGCTTCGGGGTTGCGGAAATAGGAGTGCATCACGCTTTCGCCGCGACACCAGACCTTGCCGATCTGATGGTCGCCTCTTGCCTCGCCATTCTCGCCGCGGATCTCGACTTCCATGCCGGGCAGCGGCTTGCCGCAATTGACGATGGCGCGATAGCGCGCCGGGCGCGAAAGGTCGCGCGGAGTGCCCGAAAGGCGCTCCTCCTCGACCAGTTCGACGCGGATTCCTTCGCCCGGAGGCATCACGGTGACAGCCAGCGTCGCTTCGGCCAGGCCATAGCTGGGGGTGAAGGCCTGCGCCTTGAAACCCGCATCGGCAAAGGCATTGACGAAGCTTTGCATCACGTCGGGCCGGATCATGTCCGCGCCATTGCCCGCGACGCGCCAGCGAGAGAGGTCGAACCGGTCGCCGACATGGCTCTGGCTCGAAATGCGGCGCGCGCAGATGTCATAACCGAAGGTCGGCGAGTAAGAGAGGGTGTTGCCCTGGTTGCGGCTGATGAGGTCGAGCCAGGCAAGCGGACGGCGCGCGAAATGCTCGGTCCTGATGTAGTCGCACGATACCTGGTTTGCGATCGGCGAAAGGAAGCAGCCCACCAGGCCCATATCATGGTACCAGGGAAGCCAGCTGACGACCCGGTCGCCCGTTCCAAGGTTCATTGAAGTCGCGTGGCCATAGAGATTGTGCAGCAGCGCGCGGTGAGTAACCGCAACGCCGGTCGGAAAGCGGGTCGAGCCGGAAGAATATTGCAGGTAGCAGATATCGTCCGGATCAGCTTCGGGCAGTTCGCATTCGGGCGCTTCGCGGGTGGCGAAGACTTCCCATGACTGGCCTTCGCATCCCTGCTTGGCCGCGGCCTCACCGGCCATCTCCGCAATCTCTCCGGGATAGAGGAGAAGTTTGGGATCGGCACTTTCGAGCTGCACAGATAGCTGGTCGATATAGCTGTCCCTGCCGCCGAAAGTGGTCGGCAACGGCAACGGCACCGGCCAGGCACCGACAAAGGTGCAGGCGCAGAACAGCGCAGCGAAATCGGGGCCGGTCTCAGCGATCAGGGCGACACGATCTTCCTTCCCAATGCCTGCCGCAACCAGGCGGCGGGCCATCACCAGCGCGTCATTACGCATCTCGGTGAAGGTATAGGGGCGCAGCAAATTGCCGCGCATATCGTGAAAATTGAGCCCCTTTTCGCTTTCAGCGGCGTAGTGAATTGCCTCGTTAAAGGTCGCGAATTCAGCCCTCCTACGGGGTAGGGGGCAATCGTTCGGCGTCGGCTTCAGTGCGGCGTCGGTCATGATTCTCTAGCGATACCCGTTGGTTAGCGCGCATTTCCATGCGCTTCTCTTATTCCCCATATGCGGAAAACCCCTCCCCGCAAATCAACAGACTTTCCCATTTGATAAGGAGTGTGGCACGAATAAGGCGAAATGGTTGGGAATGAAACCGTCTTGCGACAGCCAAAACGCAAACCGAAGCCGCTCGACAGGACCACGCTGAATGATCTGGCGCTGTCTTATGTCGCGCGATTTTCGACCAGCGGAGCCAGGCTGGAAGCCTATCTGGCGCGCAAGATCCGCGAGCGCGGCGTGGCCGAAGGCGAGACGCAGCTCGATCCGCGCGCCGTGGTCGAGCGGCTGGTGGAACTCAATTATGTCGACGACGAAGCCTATGCGCGGGCGCGGGCCGGCGGGCTCCTGCGCAAGGGTTACGGCGGAAGGCGGGTCGAACAGGCCCTGCGCGCGGCGGGGATCGATGACGGCGTGCGCGAAAGTGTCAGCCCGGGCGAGGGGCGATCCCGCCGGGCTGCGCTGACGCTTGCACGCAAACGCGGTTTCGGCCCCTTCGGTTCGGAGGTGCCGGACAGGGCAAAGCGCGAAAAGCAGATTGCGGCGATGATCCGCGCAGGGCATGGGTTCGATGCAGCGCGCAGGCTAGTCGAGGCAGCCAGCGTCGAACAGGCAGAGGAATGGGTCGATGAAGCCGCTGGTGAAGGCGATGATGCGTTTGGTTGATTCTGTACGGGCGCTGGCAATGGTCGCCGCCTTCGCATTGGCGGCTTGTTCGACTCAGGTTGCGAGCGAGCCTGCCTCTGCGGAAAGCCTGCCGACCGGATCTGTCCATCCGGTCTCCGGCCTCGAAATCATCCTCCTCAAGGTCGAAAGCGGCACAAGGACACATGCCTTTCAGGTCGAACTGGCTGACACGCCTGCGGAGCAGCAGCGCGGATTGATGTTCCGCACCGAACTGGGCCCGGATGAAGGCATGCTGTTCCCTTCGCATCCGCCCGGTCCGCGCAGCTTCTGGATGAAGAACACACCGCTCTCACTCGACATCATCTTCATCGGCCTGGATTCGCGTATTGTGAACATCGCCGCCAACACCACGCCCTATTCGCTCGAATCGATTCCTTCGCGTGGCAATGCCATTGCGGTGCTGGAACTGCGCGGCGGTCGTGCAGCCGAGCTGGGAATTGCGCCGGGCGACAAGGTGAGCTGGCCAAA
Organism: Altererythrobacter sp.; assembly: GCF_050299635.1. Classification (NCBI taxonomy): domain Bacteria; kingdom Pseudomonadati; phylum Pseudomonadota; class Alphaproteobacteria; order Sphingomonadales; family Erythrobacteraceae; genus Altererythrobacter; species Altererythrobacter sp. The sequence continues at coordinate 11,610 of NZ_JBNKWF010000013.1, read as the reverse complement.
GGGCGAATAGGCATAAGCCGCTCACGCATGTGAGCCGTAAGGGCGAGCGCCCGTTGCGCCGTATGGCGCGGAAGCCATGTGAGCGGATGCGAACGCCGGCGCTTGAAGCCAAAACAAGGATTGGCGACGCGAGGCAAATCGGCTAGGCGCGCTGCCTATGGGATTCCTGATGAAGATCTTCACCTGGTGGGAAGGCGCGACGATCGGCACGCTCCTGTGGAGCTGGCGCAATGGCGAACATGTCGGCACCGACGCACAGGGCAACAAATACTATCGCTCCAAGACCCGTAAGGGCCAGCGTGAGCGCCGCTGGGTAATCTACAATGGCCCCAACGATGCGAGCCGGGTGCCCAGCGAATGGCACGGCTGGCTGCATGGTGCATTCGACGATGTTCCCGAGAGTCGGTTGCCCCCGGCCAAGGTCTGGGAAGCCGATTTCACGCCCAATGCGACGGGCACTGCGCAGGCCTATCGTCCGCAGGGCGCGCTCGAGCGCGGCGGCAAGCGCGCCGCGGCAACGGGCGATTACGAGGCGTGGAGCCCGGAAGGCTGAACATGCGCATCGCGCCGACCGGGATATTCCTGCTCAGCGCATTGCTGCTGGCCGGGTGTTCGCAAGACCCCCCTGCACCGGAGCCCGAACAGACCGAGGTTCCCACGGAGCTGCAGGGTGCAGGCGCACCCGCAGTCGATGCAGCGGGGGCCGCACAGATCGGCACGCCGATGGAAGATCGCGTGGCGACGATCGGGCTGCTCAACAAGCGCAACAATCTGAGTCAGGATTTCGAGATGCGACCGGGCGAATCGCGCCGGGTGGGCAATGTCATTATCCGCCTGCAGGCCTGCGAGCGCACCGCGCCGTGGGAAATGCCGCAAGAAGTGGGGGCCTTCGTCCAGGTCCTGGTGCAGGACCGCGGGGAACGCGACTTCCGCCGCATCTTTTCAGGCTGGCTGTTCAAGAACTCGCCCAGCCTGAACGTGGTCGAACATCCGATCTATGACGTTTGGGTCAAGGATTGTGCAATGAGCTTCCCCGGCGACGATTGACCGGCATTGCGCATTATTTGCGCATGGCTCTCCGGCAGTCCGTCGTCCGGCTCGCCGCGAGCTTCCGCAATCCGCCTCAGATATTCGGCCTGCGGGATTTCGACCGCACCCAGCGAAGCAAGGTGATCGGTCATGAACTGGCAATCGAGCACCCTGTAGCCGCTCTGCCGCATCAGCGCGACAAGCCAGGCGAGCGCGACCTTGCTCGCATCGCGCGCAGCACTGAACATGCTTTCGCCGCAGAACACGCGATCGAAGGCCACGCCGTAAAGTCCGCCCACAAGCTCGCCGTCTTGCCGGCACTCGATCGAATGTGCGTGCCCGGCGATGTGCAGCTGGCGGTAGCTTTCCACAATCCGGTCGCTGATCCAGCTCTCATCGTGCCCGGGCCGGGGCGCCGCGCAGGCATTGATAACCGCGTCGAAATCGCGGTTCAGCGTGACCTTGAACCGATCTTGCCGGATGACCTTTGCCAGGCTGCGCGACATGCGAAATCCATCGAGCGGCAAGATCGCACGCTCACGCGGCTCGACCCAGAAGATATCGGGATCGTCGCGATTGTCGGCCATTGGGAAAATACCGCTGCGATAAGCCAGCAGCAGCATTTCGGCCGGGATCACAGGCGGGAAGGGTGAGTGCATCGCTCTCTACCATATAACACTGCCGGACGAATTGCGGCACCCAATCTCGCAATTCGCCTGACTCGCATATTGCATCGCCGCGCGCTTCACTCTAGAGGGCAGCGGCCCATGCAGGGGTGTAGCTCAGCTGGTAGAGCATCGGTCTCCAAAACCGAGGGCCACGGGTTCGAATCCTGTCACCCCTGCCATTTTCTCTCTCGATCAATAGCTCCAAGCGCAATCGTTCATGTTCGAGTTGGCAAACCTGAACAATTACCGAATGCGTGATTCAGGGTTGCGCCAATCGGTTCATGCAAAACGCTCCTCCAACGCAAGCAGGAGGACGTATCGTGTCGAGTTACAGATACAGCAGCAGCAAGCCCGATCGCTGGTCGCACCCGCGGCCCTACAGCGATGCTTCGCTGCGCCAAATGGCCCATGGGCGCGTGCTTCCCATGAAGCAGCCGGGTTTCTTCGAGAGATTGCTGGGGCTCGCCTGAGCCACCACCAAGGGCTCCAGCAGAAAGGGCCGGGTTGCATCGCGCAGCCCGGCCCTCTCAAATTCCGCCCCTCTCAAATTCCGCTTAGTATTCGTTCGGTTCCTCCGGCGTTTCAAGGCCGAAATCCCGCCCGGCGTTCCTGTCTCCTCGTGCGAGCTTGAACACCACGCTGGATAGCAATGCCAGTGCCAGCAGGTTCGGCAGCGCCATTGTGGCGTTGGAAATGTCTCCCATCCGCCAGACCAGCGTCAGGTCCTGGAAACTGCCGATGAAGATCACCACGCACCACAATATCCGCCAGGCCATGTGGAGCGCCTTTTCTCCGCCACGGGTCGAGCCGGGGAAGCGATCGTAAATGAAGGTGATCGCGCGTTCGCCGTAATAGGACCATGTCAGCAGCGTGGTGAAAACGAACAGGATCAGCGCCAGGCTAGCGATCAGCGTACCGACAGGGATTGTGCCGATGGGGAAAGGGAACGCTGCGGCAAATGCACCGCTGGTCATGGCGAAACCCTGAAGGTCGGACTGCCATGCGTGCTTCACCGCCTCGCCGCCGCCGGTGAAGTCGCCTTGCACCGTCAGCATTACCAGCGCCGTCATGGTACAAATCACCAGCGTATCGATGAAGGTCCCCAGCATCGCCATCTGGCCTTGCTGTTCGGGATTGTCGGTCTGTGCGACGGCGTGAGCGATCGGGGTCGAGCCCTGGCCGGCCTCGTTCGAGAACAGTCCGCGCGCTGCGCCGAATCTGATCGCGGCGATGATCGAGGCACCGACGAATCCGCCTACGCCCGCCTGCGGGTTAAATGCCCCTGTGAAGATCCGGGCAAAGGTCTCCGGAATGTCCTGGATGTTCAGCGCGATCGCGATCACGGCCATTATGATATAGGCAGTCGCCATGACCGGGACGATCTTTTCCGCGACATTGCCGATCGACTTGATCCCGCCAATGATGACGATGAAGACGAGGAACGCGACAAGCAACCCGCCCACCCATTCGGACAGGCCGAACAGTTCATGGAGCCCGTCAGCCACGGCGTTCGACTGGATCGAATTGCCCGTCACCAGCGCGGAAAACAGCGTACCGATGCAGAACAGCACCGCCAGCCAGGTCCATTTGGGGCCAAGTCCGATCATGATGTAGCTCATCGGGCCGCCTCGGCGCACGCCGTCGCTGGTGGTCTCGCGATAGCGAATCGCCAGCGCGCCTTCCGCAAAGGCCAGTGCCATGCCGAAGACCGCCGTGACCCACATCCAGAATACGGCGCCGGGGCCGCCCAGCGTGATGGCGGTGGCGACACCTGCCAGATTGCCGGTGCCGACCTGGCCCGAAAGCGCTGTGGAGAGCGCCGCGAAGGGGCTGATCTCGCCCGAGCCGGAACCCTTGCGGCCCTTGAACAGGCCGGCGATCGCGCTGCCCAGCCTGACGATGGGATAGAATCGCAGGCCGATCATGAACCACAGGCCTACGCCCAGGAGGATGAAGGTCATGGGCAGCAAGGGAAATTGCGTACCGGGGATATTGAGTTGCTGACCGTACCAGGTGCCTCCCCAGATGAAATCGGAGACATTGGTCACATGATCGATGAAACTTACCGGTTGTTGTGTCGCCACTCTTGAGATCCCCCGCTGGAATAGTGTCGAAGCGTGGCAGGCTAGTGGTGTGCCCGCATCAAGGCCAGCCTAAAAGTTGCAGTCGATACGATCTCTTCGCCTTCCGTTCGCACTCTCTTGCTTTTGAACTTGGCGAGGCCTAAGTGCAGCACCGTCTTCCGACATTGGAATCAGCGTAGAGCCCCTCCCGGACCTTGTCCGGGGCGGCGAGGAACCCTACCTGAAGGCCGGTTGCGGAAGGCAGCCGATACTTGGATCGAAAGTGAGAAGGGTCAGACGATGGCCGAAGAGAAAAAGCGCAAGACATCGCCGGGTGAGTTCGTGCGGCAGGTCCGCAGCGAAACCAGCAAGGTCGTTTGGCCAACCCGCGAGGAAACCGTGCGCACGGCGATCTTCGTGTTCATCATGATGTTGATCCTCTCGTTATTCTTCCTCGGGATCGATTCGATTTTCAGTGCGCTGGTGCGCTGGCTGCTTA
>NZ_JBNKWF010000013.1:6342-7094 GCF_050299635.1 Altererythrobacter sp. | reverse complement strand
AAAGCTGAAGATGACCGATGATGTCTATCACCTGGTCAAGAACACGCCCAAGGTCACCGGCTTTCTGGGTTCGGGCAACAAGCCCCAGCCGATCAGCGAGAAAGAGGCCGCGCGCTATTTCGGCGGCGTCGAGGAAGCCAAGGCCGCACCCAAGCAGCAGGTCAGTGTCGATTACGAGATCGGCGACCAGGTCAAGGTGCTCGACGGGCCCTTCGCCAGCTTCAATGGCGTGGTGGAAGAGCTCGATTTCGACAAGGCCAAGGTCAAGGTCTCGGTCTCGATCTTCGGCCGCGCGACCCCGGTCGAACTCGATTTCGAACAGGTCGAACTGGTCAAGTAAGCCGGGCCGTTTCGGCTCCTCAGATCAGGCAGGCAGAAGGCTGACGGAGGTCTTCGTACAGGTCCATGGCTTCACTGGCGAGTGGACCCACATATTCCTCATCATAGGATTTGATCGGCCTTACAAGATCTTGAGCGCGCGCTAGCGCCTCTTGCGACTGCTCCAGGCCCAGTGCTTCGTAGAGCTGAGTCACGGCATTGCCGTGTGTGAAACGCGTCATGTCAACGATTTTGCCAATGCCCAGGCGCTTGATGTGGCGTGCCGCCGCGATCCAGTAGGCAATCCAGTAATCGAGACTGTCCGGCTGCAATCGGGCCACCACTTCGCTCATGCCTTCAAACCAGATCGGACGGTGCTCGGCGCCAAATTCGAAGTGCCCGATGTCGCGTACATAATCGCGTGCAAACCGGCT